>JAJRVO010000723.1 GCA_024277275.1 Chloroflexota bacterium | reverse complement strand
GAAGGTGTTTCTTAAATCGTGTAAACCAGACCGCAGAGGTTTCTGAAGCCGATTTTAACTGTAAGTCAGGTTCATAACCGGGGCAAATCCGCTTAAAAATGTCTCGCAGAAAACCTCTGCGGTCTTTAAGAAACACGCTCTCAGCCTGTCAGCCAGTCAGCTTATCAGCTAAATTATACTTGCCAGAGGATTGACAAAAGCAGAATGAAAGTATCAATAAAACTTGTGGCGACGTATCGAAAACACCTCCCCCCAAGCGCAAAAGGAAATGTTTACGAGATGGAAGCTCCTGCCGGAATCCAAGCGGCAGAGTTGTTAACCCAATTTAATGTTCCCCTCGCCCCGACCAGCGTGGTTCTGGTTAACGGTCGCACCCCGGAGCAGGATTATGTTTTGCAGGAGGGCGATGTTTTGTGCGCCTTTCCAGCGGTGGGGGGAGGGTAGAGACTGAAGTAAATAGTAATTGGTAAATAGCAATTGCATATGCAAGCCCTAATTACCAATTACTATTTACTATTTACCAATTACATCACCAAATCATTAATCTTTAAAAATGCTATAGTTACGAAAGGACTTACAATGATGTATGGCTGGCATGGCAAAATTTTAAGAGTCGATCTGACTAACAAAAAAATCTCAACAGAAACTATAGACCCCCAAACGGCCAAAGATTTCATTGGGGGCCGGGGTTGGGCCATTAAATATCTTTACGACGAGGTTGACCCCCAGGTTGACCCTCTGGCCCCGGAGAACAAGCTAATCTTTGCCACCGGGCCGTTAACCGCAACCCCGGCCCCCACCGGCAACCGCTATATGGTTGTTACCAAATCCCCGCTGACCGGCGCTCTGGCTAACTCCAACTCCGGGGGCGACTTCCCCACCTGGATGAAACGCACCGGCTTTGATATGTTCATTTTTGAGGGTAAGGCCGAGCAGCCGGTCTATCTCTGGGTCAACCAAGATCAGGTGGAAATTCGCTCCGCCGAACACTTGTGGGGCAAAGACGTTCATGAAACAGAAGATATGGTTTTGGCCGAGACCGACCCCAAAGCTAAAGTGGCCTGCATTGGCCCGGCCGGAGAGCGACTGGTCAAAATAGCTTGTATCATGAACGACAAGCACCGGGCCGCCGGGCGCTCCGGGGTGGGGGCGGTGATGGGCAGCAAAAACCTAAAGGCGGTGGTTGTGCAAGGCAAGCAAGACCCCGTTCTGGCCAACCCCGATGGCATGAAAGAACTGAGTCTCTCGATGCAGCTTGAGGTGGGCGGGGACGCCAAAAAATCGGCGCTGCGTGAATACGGCACGGCCTACGTGCCTGTTGTCACCAATGAGTTGGGAATTTTGCCGACCTACAACTCTCAGACCGGCGTGTTTGAAGGCGCGGATAATATCAGCGGCTATGTTCTTAAAGAAAAATATCTAATCCGGCCTAAGCCTTGTTTCCGCTGCCCTCTTTCGTGCGGGCGGCTAACCGAGGTAGACGAGCCGGGCTATGAAGGCAGGGGCGAAGGGCCTGAATATGAAACCATCGCCGCATTGGGCAGCGCTTGCGGCGTGGATAATCTGGCTGCCGTGACCAAAGCCAATTACCTGTGCAACGAGTTGGGGATGGATACTATTTCGATGGGTATGACCATTGCCTGCGCTATGGAGATGGTTGAAAAAGGCATTATCCCCCACAGCGATGTGGGGCAATCGCTCAAGTTTGGCAATGCCGACGCGGTCATCGACATGGTTAAAAAGACGGCTTACCGCGAAGGCTTTGGCGACTTGCTGGCCGAAGGCAGTTACCGGCTGGCCGACAAGTACGGGCATCCTGAATTTTCAATTACGGCCAAAAAACTAGAGTTTCCGGGCTACGACCCCAGAGGCTCCAAAGGGATGGGCTTGCTTTATGCCACCTCTAACATTGGCGCTTCTCACATGGCCGGCGATGTGGCTTATCCCGAAGTCTTTGGCACGCCCGAAAAAATCGATCCCCTGGCAACTGAAGGCAAACCCAAACTGGTGGCCTTGTATGAAGACTCGTTTGTGCTGATAGACGCCACCGGCGTGTGCGTTTTTGTCAGCGTGCGTTATATGTTTAATGGAGAAGTTTACCTGCTGCCGGCCCGGCTGGCCCAATTGATGAACTTTACCACCGGAGCCGGATACACGCCGGAATCGCTGCTTAAGGCCGGAGAGCGGGTTTACAACCTGGAACGACTCTTCCTGCTAAAAGCCGGTTTTACCCGCGCCGACGACACGCTGCCCAAGCGCATGTTAGAGGAAGCGATGACCGAGGGGCCGGCCAAAGGCCACGTGGCAGACCTGGAAAAGATGCTGCCCGAATTTTACCAGGTGCGCGGTTGGGATGAGAACGGCGTCCCCACAAAAAAGAAGTTAGCAGAGTTGGGTTTAAATCAAATCAATACTATTTTGTTTATGAGCAAAGTAGTAAATCCAGAATAGCCAGGTAGGAACAACTATGCCTCATCCAATGGTGATTCAAATTAACGAACAACTAAAAAAAGCCCGCGACCCTGAAAGAGCCAGAGGGATGCAAGCCTATATGAAAACAACGCAAGAATTCTACGGCGTTCAGGCTGGCCCCCGGAGAAAGAGCTTCAAACAGGTCGCCAAGAAGTTTAAAGGGTTAACCCGCCAAGAGTATGAACAGATCATTTTTGAACTCTGGAACGGGCGCTACCGCGAAGAGATGTACCAGGCTTTGGAAGCAGTCGAACATTACAAAGCCTATCGAGATTTAGAGTCGTGGCCTATTTACGACCGGCTGGTCAAGACAGCCACACACTGGGACACGCTGGATTGGATTGCCGGTAAAATTGTCAGTTCGCTGGTTCTAAACCATCGAGAGTTACATTCATCATTCATAAATCATCACTTTTAGGAGAGACTCCTATGACCCGACGCTTTAGCTCGGCCATAACGCCCCCCGCCAACAAAACAGGCCCGGCCCTGTGGTTTGCCTTTGCCGGAAATAAATTGCTCTGCCACCAAGAGCCATCCGATGTTATTCCACTACTCGTTGATTTTTCTGAGTTAGGTTTGGAAAGCATTCGGCAGCAGTACCTGGGGACGTTTGACGGTCAGCATTGTTTTTCTGTCGAGTTAGCCAAGCCGGTATCCGTGCCGGAGGGGATGATTTTACAAGGTTTACGACAGGTCTATGCCCGTTTGGGCGAGGATTTGTTTGTGGTCGCCGTGCGAGCTATCCAGATTGTCGATTGGGATCGAACCCACCAATTTTGCGGGCGGTGCGGGGCTAAAACTGTCGATCACGACATAGACCGGGCCAAAGAGTGTCCGGAGTGCAAATTGCTCAACTACCCTCGCCTATCACCCTCAATTATCGTCCGTGTCCGGTGCGACCGGGAAATTTTGCTGGCTCGCGCCGTTAACTGGCCGACCGAAATGTATAGCGTTCTGGCCGGGTTTGTGGAGCCGGGGGAGACGCTGGAGCAAGCGGTTGAACGAGAGGTGATGGAAGAGGTGGGCATAACCGTCACCAACATCAAATACTTTGGCAGCCAGCCCTGGCCCTTTCCCAACTCGTTGATGCTCGGTTTTACGGCGGATTATGCGGACGGGGAAATCGAAATTGACCCTGTTGAAATTCAAGATGCCGGCTGGTTTACCGCCAACAATTTACCAACCATCCCACCCAAAATGAGCATTGCCCGGCAGTTGATTGATGATTTCCTTAAATCTCAGATCGATGGATAGGGAGTTGAATGGTAAAGGTACTTCCCTGCCCCGATACCCCTGGGCTGGTCACAGTCAGCGTGCCGCAGTGCGCCTCTATCTCGCGTGGATTGAAAGGCTTGGTGATGTAGTCGTCAGCGCCCAGTTCCAGGCCGATGATTTTGTCTGTATCGTCAATACTGGCCGTGAGCATAATAATGGGGATGGGGGCCAGAGTTGGATCGCTCCGCACCAGCCGGGTAATGTCCCAGCCGTCACGGTCGGGCAGCATCAAATCGAGTACCATCAGATCAAGACGGTCATGGCGCAGGACGTGCAGGGCAGTTTCGCCGTCATAGGCTGTTAACGCTTGATAACCGGCCTTTTCCAAATAAGCCCGCACCAAACGCACAATCTCCTTGTCGTCATCTACAACTAAAATAGTTTGACCCATTGTTAGCGACATCGTAATTTCCTCAGTGACTTATGCCCTTACCGCCAATGTTTCCGGGAAAAATCAAACCATCGCCGATAACTACCAGCACAAAGATAACCAGGGCCAACTGGATTTTTTGGTCATTGCGTCGTCTTGCTCGGTAGTTTGTGGGGGCCGACTCTTTTTGGTGAGATACCGGCATATTAACACCACAGGGCTGTTCAGTTCTCACCAATCGCCGATGATTTTACCGCCAAGGACGCCAAGACCGCCAAGATTTTTATAAATTCTTTGCGTCCTTGGCGCTCTTGGCGGTTTAAAAATTATGCCACGCCTTAGAACTGAACAGCCCTGATTAACACCATACTTCCCTTTAAGACCAGTATACCAAACAATTGTGGAGATAATGTGCAGAAAACTTGCAAATATCCTGCAATTTGTCTGTATCTGTACAATGTTGCCCCACAACAATTGCGTCGTCTGCCCAAATCATTATCCACAGATAAACACAGGTTTTCACAGATACTTTTCATTTTTGATTTTTTATCTGAGTTTATCTGTGTTCATCTGTGGACTGCTTTGGTTGCGGCCTCGCTGCGTTATGATGCAATTCTCCCCCTGATAGGGCAGCTTCAACTATCCTTCTCTAAACGTAAACTCAACTTCTACGGTGAACTCGTCCGCAACGTCAAAAACATCGCCAAAGCTGGGAGGGGGAAACCCAAAATCTGTCATCTTAAGTTGTGTTGTGCTAACGCCGGTAATCGTGTCGCCGGTTAGGGTAGCGGTGACATCAAAAGTAACAGGATGTGTTATCTCCCGGATGGTTATATCACCATTTACCTTAAACGATACCGCTTCACCTTCGGCGTATTCCTGGGGAGCGTCCTCAAGCCCGGTTGCCGTAAACTCGGCCAGCGGATACGTGTTGGACTCTAGCCAGCGCTGACGAATTTGGTCATCACGACGGTCCTGGTCGCTGGTTAAAGATTGGAGGTTGACCACAAAATGCCCCAAAACCAGGGGCGAGGGATCGTTCAGTTTGAGTTGAAGTTCGCCCTCAATCTCTTGCGTGCTGCCAATGGTGTCTACCAATCCAGGGGATATGCCCAATCTGTCCAATGCTCCTCCCAAAAACTGTTCATCGACAATATACGAGGCTTTTGACTCTTCAGGCACAATCATAAACGTGCGCGCTGCGTCCGTTTCTTCAGCCATTGCTTCCGGTTCCTCTGTCGGTTCTACCGTCATGGCTTCTTCTGCTTCTCCAGCCGGTTCCTTCGCCGGCTCTTCGGTCACTTCCACGGTTGGTTCTGCCGCCGCTTCTTCTGTTGGCTCTTCCACTGCGACTTCCTCATCCGTCCCGGTCTTACTTTCCGTTTGTGGAGAATCGGTTGGCTCAGATACCGGCTTACTGGTTGGCTCTGGAACAGCCGCCTCACCGCCGCCACAAGCCGATAACACCAACAACCCTAAAGCTAACACTGATAATACAACTGATATTTTTCGAAACATTTAATCGCTCCTTTGTATATGATTTTTCTTTGTACTCTTTAACCGTCAACAACTATCTTAAAAACTTTTGATTAGTATCAGGTGAAATTTGCCAAATTAAAAAGAGAGCGCACTCTAAAATGCGCCCTCTTTTAAGTTGATTTATTAACCGCCGGGAATTATTTATTTTTGCCAAAGACCGTGAGGGGCGTTTTACATTGGCTAACGAGGCTTTTGCCAAGGCTTATGGGACTACGGTAAAGGAGTTAATTGGCAAAACCGATGCCGATTTTAACCCTAACCGGGAACTGGTGGCTATATTTCAGGAATCCAATGCAATGGAATTTGAGCAAGCGGCAACTGAGTCTTGACAAATACCGAATTATTTGATATAGTGTATAAAGTACACTATATATTTTACCGTTCACCAACAGAACGGTATATTTTTTCGACTCGCTTAGTGTAGTTTTAACACTATCAAAAAGGAGAGTTATCGAATGAAATGGAAAGCACCTTCTCTGGCCGATCAACAACATTATCCTCCCCGGCAAGTCTTTGAGGCAGGGCTGCGCCACCATCACATTGCCAACACCGCCTATCCCATCAACCACAACTGGACCATGAAACCTTATCGGGCACGTCCCAAAGACTTGGAAACTGTCACCGTTGAGGCGTGGCAGGATATCGACCGGATGAGTTTATACGTCCACATCCCCTTTTGTCAGGCGCGTTGCAACTTTTGCGAGTATACCGTCATTGACCCCGCCGATAACGCCCGCTCTGAAGATGACTATTTTGACCTGCTGCTGCAAGAGATGGAAATATATGATAGATTACTAACTACGCGAAAAAAGATTTTGACCGGCTTTGATATCGGTGGGGGGACGCCGGCCCTGTCCAAAACAGAAAATATCGCGCGGGTTGTCGACAAAGCTCGTGCTATGTTCCGGTGGCAGCCGGGTATGCAAATCAGCATCGAGACTACGCCCCTTATTGCGGCCAATGAACCGGACAAAATCGCCGCGCTTCACCAGATGGGCATCGACCGAATTAGCATGGGCGTGCAGATTACTCAGTTGAGCCTGGCTAAAAAATTGGGGCGGCAGTACAAGGGGTTTGCCAATTTGCAAAAGGCGGTTCGTCACATCCGAGAAGCCGGATTCAAGAAATTTAACATCGACCTGATGTACGGTTTCGCGGGACAGTCGGTAGCCGATTGGCGCAACAGCGTGGAAAAGAGCATCGAACTGGAGGCGAACTACATCACCCTTTACCGGATGCGCTACAAGGGTACCCGCTTACAAGCCCAGGCTAACCAGGTCACCAAAGAGATTGTCACCCAAATGGCTGCGGCAGCCGGCGAAACCTTGCACCGGGCCGGATACGTCGCCCCGCCGGGCAAAAACACCTACAGCCGCCTACCCAACGATGGCGGGTGCAGCGATTACCTGACCAACCGCGTCGTCAAAGGCGAGCCGTATTTAGGGCTGGGATTGGGGGCGCAATCGTTAAGTCATCATACGCTGGCTTACAATCGAGGTGCGGCCTCCAAGCAAATCAAGCCCTACCAAAAATCGCTACAAGCTGGACAATTGCCCATTCAGGACCTGTACAATATGCCACCCGCCGTCAGTATGGCCAAGATGATTTCGGTGTCGTTTTACTTTGGGGAAATTAACCTGCCCCATTTCCATCAAAAATTTGGCTCAACTCTGGAGGAGCAGTTTCCCGTCGAGGTGGATTTTACCCTGTCCGAAGGCCTGATGGAGTATCGCGGCGACTGTTTGAGCCTGACCCCAAAAGGCGCCAAAGCATACAACGGGGTTATTGCCTTATTCTACGCCCCCGCCGTGAAGTTGCACCTGCTTCAACGCCCGGCCAACTTTAGCAAGGGAGCAGGGGAGCAAGGGAGCAAGGGAGAAAAATACACCCCCGCACCCTTGCCCCCCTGCTCCCCTGCACCCCTGCCCGCACGCACCCCCGCACCCCTGCGCCTAACCCCGGGAGGCAATCTATGACCCGTTACGATTTCGCCAACATCCTCTTTGCCGGACCGTGTAATTTGCGCTGCCCATATTGTATCGGCAAACAGGTTGACCCGGCTTTAAGCCGGAACAACTTAAACAAGTTTCCTCTGCAAAACCTGAACAAATATGTCGAACTGCTGAGACAACACCGGGTAACTGAGATAGTCTTTACCGGCACAACCACCGATCCCCAACTTTACCGGCACGAGGCGCGTCTGCTAACCTGGCTGCGGGAACAATTACCGCCTTTAACAAATGATGAACGCGGAATAATGAATGATGAATCGGGGCAAAATTCATCATTCATCCCTTGCAAGGCAAGGCTTCATCATTCATCATTTGTTCGCTACTCACTGCACACCAACGGTCAACTGGCTCTGCGCAAAATGGACGTTTTTAACTGGTACGATAGGGTTTGTATCTCTTTTCCCTCGTTTAAAACAGAAACCTACTACAAAATGACCGGCTCGTGGCGAGCGCCAAACCTGGCCGAGATTGTGCGGCAAGCGCAGGTTCCAATCAAAATTTCTTGCATTATAAACGAACACAACGTAGGAGAAGTGGGTGAATTTTTGGAGCGATGCGGGGAAATTGGCATCAAGCGGCTGGTCTTTCGCCACCTGTATGGCGACACGCGGGAGTGGCCCATTTTAAATGGCTTGTCCCAGAAAGGGGTCTACCGAAACAATCCGGTTTATGATTACCACGGCATGGAAGTAACGTACTGGAGCTTTGAGAACACCACCAGCACGTCGCTAAACCTTTTTAGCGACGGGACCATTAGTACAGAATATTTGTTGGCAAAAGCTGACCCGAAGGCCAAGAGTGACAAAAGGTATAGACGTCCACTTAAACAAAAAAACTCCATTGTTAAACCAATGGAGCTTTTCTGATGGGGAAGGCGGGACTCGAACCCGCACGCCTCGCGGCATATGATCTTCAGTCATGGTTCATTAGCCTCTTAACCACCACCGCTTTTGTAGCCATATAGTGGTCGATGGCTTCAATGCCGTGTTCCTGGCCTACACCGCTCTGTTTAAAGCCGCCAAAGGGAAGCTCATCGTAAATTTTGGAGATGCTGTTAATCCAAGTGTAACCGGCCTCTAACCGCTCGGCGGCGCGAGTGGCGCTGTCCAGGTTGCCGGTCCAGATGGATGAACCCAGCCCAAAAATAGAAGCATTAGCCCGCTCAATGGCTTCGTCTAAATCTTTAACCGGCACAATGGGTACTACCGGGCCAAATACTTCTTCGGTCAACACCCGTGAGGCGGAGTCGACATTAGCCAGCACGGTGGGCAGGTAAAAGTTGCCGTTTTCGTATTGTTCGCCTTCGGGTCGCCGCCCGCCGGTTAAAACCGTAGCGCCCCGGTCAACGGCATCCTGCACTTGCGCTTCAATCTCTGCTCGCTGACCCGACGTGTGCAGCGGACCCAGCCGTACTCCGGCCTCCGTGCCGGGACCAACGGTGAGTTTGTTGACCTTGGCTACCACTTTGTCTGTAAACTCATCGACGACCGAATCAAAGACAAAGATGCGCTTGACGGCCAGGCAGGCTTGTCCGCAATTAAAGAAACGCCCCACCGAGGTCGCGCTCACGGCTTTGTCAATATCGGCGTCGTCGCAGACAATGATGGGGTCGGAGCCGCCCAGTTCCAGGGTGACTCGCTTGATGGTTTTGGCGGCGGAGGCCATCACCTGCCGGCCGACTTCAGTGGAGCCGGTAAAGCCCACTTTAGCCACGTCGGGATGTTCAATTAAGGCTTGACCAACCACGCTGCCCTGGCCGGTCACTACGTTGATCGCTCCGGGCGGCAATCCGGCCCTGGTCATTATTTCGACTACGCGCAAGTCGGTCAGGGGGGTTGTCTCGGCCGGTTTGACCACCATTGTGTTCCCCGCAACCAGAGCCGGGCCAACTTTATTCCCCATGAGCGACACAGGGAAATTCCACGGAACAATGGCTACGCAAACCCCGTAAGGTCGCTTGATAATCAGGCCGTGGGCCTTTTCATCAAGGTTGGGCACGTAGCCCCCTCGTATATTTTTAGCCAAACCGGCATAGTGCTCGATGGTATGAGCAAAGCGATGGATTTCCATCCGGGCCTAGGCCAGAGGCTTGCCCTGTTCGCTGGTCAGCAAGCGGGCTAACTCTTCCACGCTATCCCGGATGGCCCGAACCGTATTGTACAAAATTGCGCCGCGTTTGGCCGCCGGAGTATCCCACCAACCTAAAAAGGCGTCAGACGCGGCTTGGACGGCGATATTTACATCGTCAAGCGTGCCTCGCGGCGCTATGCCAACTACTGCGCCTGTGGCGGGATTCACAATTTCTTGAGTGGTCGTTCCGCTTGATTTTACATATTCGCCGGCAATAAAATGAGTCGCCATAATCTTCTCCATTTTAGATTTTAGATTTTGGATTAGCAAAATCGTAACTATTCGCGCAGTCGCCATCGGATGCCGCTGCGCATCAAGAACCAACCGCATATCTATAGGCGTTGGTCTTGGTTTCGGCCGGCTAATGTTAAAACCATAATGCGTAACGAGTAACGCATACCTTTTACGCGTTACTCGTTACGGTTAACTCTGGCCCAATATGGCCGAATTGAAAATCATCGCCTATCTATAAGAAGCCGTCAGTCCATCACCGTATCGGGCGGACGTAAGCGTGAAGCCAGATCTCGAAGTTGGTCGGGGCTGATGGGTTTGAGCAGCACCAGGTCACTCTCCCCACGAAGCGTTTCGGCCAGCATCGCGTTGGCCGTGGCCAGCATCACCCGGGTTTCGGCCAGCCGCTCATCGGCCCGAATCTGGCGCAAGATTTCATCGCCTGAAACGTGGGGCAGGTTGAGGTCCAGCACCACTACCGCCGGCGTAACCTCGGCTAACCGGGCCAGGGCCGTCCGGCCATCCTCGATGGTTTCGGTTTCAAACTCGGCGGCTTGCAGGGACAGAGTAAAGATGTCGGCCAGGTTTTTGTCGTCTTCAATAATCAAGGCTAATGGTTTGATCATTTGATTTTCTCCTGTGGTAAGGTTATAGGAAGCGTTACGGTAAAGACGCTGCCTTGCCCGATTTCACTTTCTAAGGTAATTTCTCCCCCCATCATCTCAACCAACTGTTTGACAATAGACAGCCCCAACCCAAAACCGGAACGTTTTTGGGTAAGAGAGTCATCCACCTGTTGGAAAGATTCAAAGATGTAAGCCTGCGCTTCGGGAGGGATACCGGGGCCGGTATCGGTCACTTGCATCGCCCAATGATTCGGATCGAGACGGTAGATACGCGCCTGCACCCCCCCGGTTTCGGTAAATTTAACGGCATTGCCAAGCAGATTGGACAGAATCCGTTGTAATCGTTTTTCATCGCCGGATAGCGTGGCCGGCACATCGGGAGCAATTTCGATGGTCAGAGCCAGCCCCTTTTTCTGTGCCAATACGTTCATCCTGCTCTCCACCCGACTGACCATTTCCTTCAAACTAAAGGGAGCGATGTTGAGTTCAAGGTATCCGGCTTCAAGCTGCGCCCCGTCTAACAGATCATTGACCAAGTCGGTCAGGTAATAAGTACTGTCCACAACCTTGGCCGTAACCTCTTGTTGCCGGTCAGAAAGGGGGCCGTACACACCAGCCTGGAGGAGTTCAGTATAGCCCAGGATGGCCCCAGGGGGGTGCGCAGGTCGTGGTTAACGGTGGCGAGGATGTGGCTTTTTAAACGCGAAACCTCCAGGGCGGCTACTATGGCTTGTCGGGCTTCATCAAACAGGCGGGCATTCTCGATGGCAACGGCAGCCTGAGCCGCAAAGGACATCGCCAGCCGGGCATGTTCCCGGTTATAGAAATCGGACTCTTGCTTATCGACAGCAATCATCCCAATTGGCTTGTCGCCAAACAGCAACGGTACGCCTAACCAGGAAGCAATGTTGGCCGGGGCGTGACGTCCAGTTTCAAACTCAGGGTAGTCTGAAGCGGGGTTGTGTATAATTCGGGGGGCCTGTGTTTCTATGACCTGCCGGTTGGGGTTGTCATCCCCCGTCAGGTTAAAGCTGATCCCCATAATTTCTTCCGGATTGGGAAAGCCCCGGCAGCCAATGATTTCCAGCCTATCTCCTTTAAGCTGCTGCACCGAAACGCTGTCGTAAGGCACAACTTTTTGCAGTTCGCTCAGAATCAATTCAAAGACCCGGGGTAAATCCAGAGTTGAACTCAATGCCTGGGTCGCAGCTCGAAGTGTTTCAGCCTGCCGGCGCTTGATACGCAGTTCTTCTTCCATCTGCTTGCGTTCGGTGACGTCTTCTTTTATGGCCAGGTAATGGGTGGTTTTACCGACTTCATCCTTCACGGGAGAGATGGTAGCGGCCTCCCAATACAACTCGCCGTTTTTCTTTTTATTGACCAGTTCCCCCTGCCATACGTCTCCTTTGCTAAGCGTGGCCCACATCTTTTGATAAAATTTGGGCGGGTGTTGGCCGGATTTTAAGATGCGCGGGTTTTGCCCAATGGCTTCCTGAGCAGAGTAGCCGGTTATCTGGGAAAAGGCCGGATTGACAAACTCGATAGTTCCGTTCAGGTTGGTGATGACAATGGTGCTGGCGCTTTGTTCGACGGCCCGGGACAACTTGCGGATTTCTTCCTCCGCCTGTTTGTTATGAAGCACTGTGCCCAACTGGGTGGCAACGGCTGAGACCAATTCCACCAGGCGCCGATCCTCCGGGCGGGGTTCAGCCATGTAGAAGACAAGCACAGCCAGTGCCTGACCATCGGCGACAATAGGCACCCCCAGGGTCGCCTTGAGACCAATTTCCGCCGCATACTTGACGCGATGGTACATTTTTTCTGACAAGTTTGTAATGTTCTGGTGCCATTCCGTCTGCCCGGATACCCAGACCCGTCCGGGCAATCCAACGCCTGGTAAAAATGTAAACGGTTGACTTGTCCGGTCGAACTCTCTCAAGCGCTCATCCTTCTCATCACGGTAATAACTGGCCCGGCTGTTCTCTAAAACTGTGCCATCGAAACTCGGAATCCAGGCCTCGCCAAAAATCCAGTTCGTATGCTCGCTCACCAACCTCAAAGCGATGTTCAGCGCGGTTGAAAAATCCGGCGCTTCACTGATTCCTTTTGTTAGCGCCAGCAAGAGGCTGGCTTCCGTTTCGGCCCGCTTAAGGGCGGTAATATCGCGGTCATATATCAGGATACCGTTGAAGTTACCCTCCGGGTCCGTTTTGGGCATACCTTTACGCCAAACGTCCACCACGTTTCCGTTTGCTTTGATGACCTGTATTTCCAGTTCCTGAGGCTTCAATTGCCGCAGTTGGGAAACAACATCTTTGAAAACCTGCTTAAAGGACAACGCGACAAACTCGGTGATGTGCCGACCAATAACATCTTTGACCGGCCGGTCATAAAGGCGCAAGGCGGCCGGGTTACAGTCAACAATAAAACCCTTATCATCAAGAACGGTGACGCCATCCGGCGCGGCCTCAAACAGCAGCCGAAAGCGTTCTTCGCTTTGGCGCAGCGCTTCTTCGGCCTTTTTGCGGGCGGTGATATCCAAAACAAGGCCTTGATAGTGGGTGATCTGCCCCTTTTCATCTCTCCTGATGTGGGTGCGGTCGTCAACCCATTTGATCTGCCCATCCTTGCTAAGAATTCGGTAAGGTTCGTGGACAAAACTTTGGCGCGCCTTTTCCCGGCTATGGCGGCTCACTTCCTCTACAACTCGCTCCAAATCATCGGGATGAACAACATCAGAATAGGCAACCTTAGCCGAAATAAACTCTTCTGCCGTATAGCCGAAAAGCTCAATCACGTTGTCGGAGATGAATTCAACGGGCCAGCCTTCGTCGTTCCGCCACATAAAGGCCACGGCGGGGCTTGTTCTAATGATACTGTCGGCCCGCCTCAAAGCCTCCTCCGCTTGTCTGCGCTCGGTGACGTCTTCTTTTATGGCCAGGTAATGGGTGGTTTTACCGGCCCCATCCTTCACGGGAGAGATGGTGGCGGCCTCCCAATACAACTCACCGTTTTTCTTTTTATTGACCAGTTCCCCCTGCCATACGTCTCCTTTGCTAAGCGTAGCCCACATCTCTTGATAAAATTCGGGCGGGTGTTGGTCAGATTTCAAGATGCGCGGGTTTTGCCCAATGGCTTCCTGAGCGGAGTAGCCGGTTATCCGGGAAAAGGCCGGATTGACAAACTCGATAGTTCCGTTCAGGTCGGTGATGACAATGGTGCTGGCGCTTTGTTCGACAGCCCGGTAGAGTTTGCGTAATTCGGCTTCGGCCTGCTTAAGGGCGGTAATATCGCGGTCATACACCAGGATGCTGTTGAGATTACCCTCTGAGTCTGCAACAGGCGAGCCTTTACGCCAAATATCCACCACGTTTCCGTTTGCTTTAATGACCTGCAATTCCCGTTCCTGGAGATTCAATTGCCGCAGTTGGGGGGCAACCTCTTTAAAAACCTGCTTAAAGGGCGGAGCAATAAACCCGGTAATGTGTTGCCCAATGACCTCTTTGGCCGGCCGGTCGTAAAGGCGCAAGGCAGCCGGGTTACAGTCAACAATAAAGCCCCTGTCATCCAGAAGGGTGATGCCATCCGGCGCGGCCTCAAACAGCAGCCGGAAGCGTTCTTCGCTTTGGCGCAACGCTTCTTCGGCCTTTTTGCGCTTGGTGACGTCGGCGGAAACACCCAACACTCGCCTGACCACGCCATCCTCATCCACAAGCGGGCGTTTGATGGTTTGCATCCAATGTATATTTCCTTCCGCGTCGGTGATTCTTGATTCAGGGACAAACATCTCCTGTCCAGAGTCTATCACCTGGCGGTCTTCACGCCAGATCCGTTCAACTTTTTCTGAATTAGAATCAAAGTCGGCGTCGGTTTTGCCAATTATGTCTTCAACGCTAACGCCGTACGCATTGGCAATGGCTTGATTAGCCAAAACAAACCGTCCCTGGCGGTCCCTGACAAATACAAAGTTAGGGTTGATGTCCAGAACCTGCCGGAGGAATGTTTGTTGTTCTTCCAATACTTCCTCTGCTTGCTTGCGTTTGGTGACGTCCCGGATAATAACCACAATTTGCGTTTTTTGCAGAGGGGCTAACCTGGCCCCGTAAAAGTAGCGCCGGCCCTGGATGGCGAGGGGATACTCGAAGCTAACGAGGGATTTGGTCTGCCGCACCTGCTGAATGGCCCGGACGAAGCGGTCTCCAGCCTCCTGGTCGGGTATAGCCGCCCGGATGGGTTTCCCCAAAATGTCGGGCGGCAGGGGGATGGTTGGATGGGCTTTGTAATCCAAAATGACGCCATCAGCGTCCAGCCGGAAGTAGATATCGGGGAAGGCGTTAAAAATGACCTCCAGCTCTGAAGTGGCCTGCCGGTGCGCCCTGGTCAGCCACCAGAGTTTGGCTTGCAGCGCATCTTTAAGGGCCTCGCCAAGCGGTTGAGCGCTCAACACAACCAGGCTAAAGAGTTCTGTTCTATAGCCAACCAACTCCCCTTGTTTTATCAACAGTTCAAAGTCGCCGGTATTGGCCAGCCTTTGCCGGGCGGTTTTCAGGGTAAAGGCGTCCAGGCCGGAGTTGGCTGCTACCCGCCCCTCTTGCAGAAGGGCGTATTCGGCCTTAAAGTCCCTGACAAACTCAAATTCTTGCTCCAGGCCCGCTTCCAGGTCAAAGCCGGCCCGGGCGGCCTGGCCCATCTCCTTTAATTCCACGTTTAAGAGGGCGTGTTCGGCGGCAATGGTTTCCAACTGTTCAAAGCGGGCCAGGAGCAATTCCAGGCGAGATTTCAGCTTAAAGACGGTCTTGTAATCCAGCGACTTATCGAGGTACAAAATGTAGTCCGTATGCCGGAGAGGGACCATTCGATATTGCGCCGACAGGTCGGGCCGCCGTTCTTTTAATATCTTGACGTCAAAAAGTTCCGATAGAGCGGCTTCGATTTCTTTTAACATTTTACCACCAACCGGGTAAAGTTATCCCGGTCAACCTCGGCCCGGAAATAACCCATCTCCACAATATCGGCCAGGGGCGCGGTTTCAATGAAGATAGAAAAATCTGTTTTGATCGATTCGAGTACCGCTTCCAGCCGGACCACATCCCGGCTGTTATAGGCAAAAGCGGGCAGGATGCGCTTTTCAGCCACCAGTAAAGAGGTTGGCATAAAGGACAGGGGGTGAAAATAGGTGCCAATATCCAACAGAACGCCCCCTTTAAGCAGATAGTCAAGCCCTTCCAGCAGGGCGGCCTGTTGGCTGAGGGGATCGCTACCGGCGCAATCGGCCACAATGTCAAAGTCGGCCGGAATTTCTTCTTTGGACAGGGTGTTAAAACCGGCCTGGCGGGCTTTCTCCTGCCGGAAGGGGATGATGTCGTTCAGGTAAACCTCTGCACCGTAGTAAAATTGCCAGACGGCGGCCAGAGACAAGCCCAGCGCTCCCGTGCCCAGCACAAGCGTTTTTTTACCCGCCAGACCGGCCCCTGTTTGCTCGGCGGCATGAATACCCACCAGAATTGGCTCGATAAAAGTCAGCAAGGCCGGGTCGTCTACGGGAAAGACGTTTTCTTGATTGACAACAGTGTACTCGGCAAAGCCGCCGCGCTCTCCTATCAGGCCGTAGTAGGCCAGTTTATCGCACAGATTCTCCTGTTTGTTTTGACAGTACCGGCATTCGCCGCAGGTAAGCAGGGGTAATACAGCCACCTGTTGACCGACAAGGTCGTTTTGATCGCCGGCGCCAACGGCTTCTACAATGCCCCCAAATTCGTGGCCGACAATGATGGGAATAGCTTTCCCGGTCAAAGGATGAGGGTCATTGTTGATGATAAACGGGCCTTCCATAAATTCATTGATCTGGGTCTGGCAGATACCGGCATCGGTTACTTTGATCAAAACCTGGGTTTCCGCCGGCGTGGGGATTTCCACATCTTCTAATCGGACGTTTCGCTGCCCGTAGTAAATTAGGGCTTTCATCTGGTATACCTCCTGAAGCGATTCTCGGTAGAGTCAAAATTGCTCTGATTGAACGGCGTTCAAACCAGAACGCAAGTTCAGCGGCCAAAACGCAGACTGTTGTCTGCCTGGAGACTGAACACACAATATTTCAGAGAACCAATTTTTTCCTAAATTATATACCGCTTTACCTCCTTTGTAAATAGGAGTGTTAAACTACCAGGGTTTTCCAGTTCTCATAATCCAGCCACGAATTTCACGAATTGACACGAAGAAAAGAAATTAAATTTGCAAAGTTCGTGTAATTCGTGGCAAAAATCTTTGGCAGATAGGCTTGCAAAATGAGAATCGGAAAGCCCTGCAAACTACAGTTTGACACTCCTGGTCGTGGATATTTTCAGCAGATCCAATTTTGCTCTAGCTGGATGGCGTTCAAACCAGAACGCAAATCCAACGGCCATAAAAAGATAGGGCTGCGCCAAACGCGGACTGTGGCCCGCTTAGAGCTTGAAATTTAAATCTAATGAGTCTGTTTGCGAGACAAATTTCACCGCCAAATTTTTTAGATTTTCCAGCAATCCGATTTGTCAATGTGCCATTTTAGGGATTTTTCTAGTAAGCGTAGCGACGGTCGAAATGACATGCTTGAACAGTTACGCAAACTCTAAAGTTTTGTAATTGTTTGCCATCTTTTGATAGTCTTCAGAAGCGCGCACAACCTGGTAACGCGCCGCCTCCGACAAAGGTCCTTTTACTTGAGCGGGAATACCGGCTGCCAGAACTTCCGGCGGAATGGCCTGGTTTTGGCGTACAACGCTCCCGGCGGCAACCATTGCCCCCGCGCCTACGGTCGCGCCGTCTAGCACGGTTGCATTCATGCCAACCAGTGCGCCGGTTTCAATGCGACACCCTTCTAAAACAACCGAGTGCCCAATGGTAGCGTCGGCCCCAACAATAGTTGGGTTATAGGGGCTAACGTGGATGACTGTATTATCCTGTACGCTGGCTCGCGGGCCAATTACAATTTGACCTTCGTCGCCGCGCAGCACTACGCCAAACCAAATATTGGCCCCTGCTTCAATGATAACATCGCCGATGATGGTCAGCAATTCCCGGTTTGACAATTAGGGTGAAAAAATTGTTGCAATTGTGGGCATTTCAGAGCAGAATTTCCAGAATGATAGAATTTTGATTCGTTAATTCTGCCAATTCTGCTCTTACGCCGGCAAAAATCAGTCCGACT
>JAJRVO010000722.1 GCA_024277275.1 Chloroflexota bacterium | reverse complement strand
GACTTCGCTTAAACAATCGGGCTAAACGGCTGGTTGGACTTTTATATTCGTTCATCTTGACCTCTTTTTTATGATAATGAACGACATATTTTATACAGGAACTTTTTTCTCGCAAATTAACTCAGAATTAACACCCTAGTACCGAACCATCTATCCAGATAGTTGGCGAGGCCGAAGGGGGAGAAGATGCGGTTCGTCAAGCTAAAGAACTACTGCCAGATGTTATCCTAATGGATTTGGTAATGCCCCGTGGAGGTGGAATCCAGGCTATAATTCAGCTAAAGCGTTCTCATCCAGATATTAAGATTATAGTTTTGACCACTTTTGAGGACGAAGTAAGAGTGAGAAGCGCAATGGAAGCCGGAGCGGATGGTTACTTACTTAAAGATGCCGAAGGCGATGTTTTGATACAAGCTATCCAGGCCGTCCAACAAGGAGAAGCGCCGCTTCACTCTCGTGTTACTCGGCACTTTATAAAAGATCTGAGCAACCCGCAGGATACAACCAACGCTATACGTCTGACCGGAAGAGAAAAGGAGGTTTTGCAACTGTTGGTTAAAGGCCAAAGTAATAAAGCCATAGCCCAGGCTTTAACTTTAAGCGAGGGAACCGTAAAAATTCATGTTAGTAATATTCTCAGTAAAATGAATGTCTCAAGTCGTACTGAAGCTGCGTTTCAGGCTATGCAAAAGGGCTGGGTTTCCCCAGAATAAAGAAAAACCGTTCTTCTTTATAACTTTTGACCCGGCTTATATAGGCCAAAAGTAATATAAAAATTACCCTGATTGACACTGGGCAAAACACCAAAACTTTAATATACTTATAATCGCAGGTAGTTTAACGTTATCTTGGGGGAGATAGCTTGAATGTTTGGCAGCTTTGTAGCCAGACGCCACAATTTGCACCTTTTACATTCATCTACCTTATTTCCTCTCTTGCCACATATTTTCTGCCGGGTACTATACTTACAAGAAGCTATCCCCAATGCATTACAAAAACCGGGATTATTATGCTGGCAAAACAGTCTCAATTAGGGACGCCAAAATTAAATAGAAGCGATTATTTTTGGGGTTCAGAAAGCGTCTCCGATATTTTAGTGGCCGCATTGGGCAAAGTTCAGGTTGCTGAAGATCACATGTCGGCCCTGTATACGGGTTTGCGTGAGATAATTAAGCTGACAGGCGCGCAACGCGGTGTATTGTTAATCTATCTTCGGAGTGAAGATAAGGCATTTCCACTAATTACGTGCGGTAGCGGGCCGGCGCAAACTCCAACTTGCATCAGGTCCGATGCATTGCTAAATAACTGGGTGCTGAGTTGGTCTAAAGCAGAAACTACCGGCTGGTTTTCTCTCCCCCTAAAAACGTTTGGCAAAAAGGCGGGGGCTATCTATCTGGACAAGATTGATTATTCTGGATGTTCTGCGCAACAAAAGCGACTTGCTACAGAGATGCTTGCAGACCAACTTGCTCTTATCCTGGCCCTGGTTAAAGAAGATAATAAGGTATTGCAGATTACCCAAGAAAGGCAAATGTTGCTGCAAACCTTGAGCGCCGTAACAGAAATAGACCAGCAGTTAAACGCCAGCCTGGATGTAGAACAAATTTTGTTTAAGTTTCAAGAAACTTGTAATTTTCTGTTCAATGCCGAACATTGTTCCATTTGGTTAGTAGATTGGGCAACGGAAACCCTGAACCTCTTGAATGGCAACATGTTAAACCCCTTAGGCGATGGTCCGCCGGAAGTTGGCCTGAAAGATAGTTATGTTGGTCAGGTTGCTTGTACCGGCGAAGCGATTCTCATTCCAGATGTGCGTCTTGACCGGCGATATGATAGCGCCTTAGATGGGATAACCGGCTATGAAAAGCGACAACTGATTTGTGTGCCATTAAAAGTGCATAGGCGGGTGTTGGGAGTAATTAAGATAGTCAATCAGCAAAGCGGCAAATATGACCAGCTTGATCTTAGCTTGCTGGAGTTGTTAGCCGGTCACGCGGCAATTGCTTTAGAGAGCGCCTACCGTCACACCCGGCAGCAAAAAAAGGCCCAGGAAAAAGTAGAGTTATATTCAGTTGCTTCTCACGGATTGCGGTCGCCGCTAATGACCATTCTTACTTCAATTGAATGGATTTTACAAACCGGGGTACAAAACAAGGAGCATCAGGCTATACTAGAAGGCGTGCGCCAGCAAACCTTCAATTTAGGCAAATTTGCGTCTAAAGTTCTTGATTTATCACGCATTGAAACAGACAGTTTAAGCATCCAGTTGATGCCGGTAGCAATTTCGCCTTTCATCAAAGAAACTCTGGCAAACTTTGAGTTACGGGCGCCCAATCACCAATTAAATGTGCAACTAGCAAGCTCTATTCCGCCTATTTTAGCCGACCAGGCCGAACTTACTATTGTGTTGGACCACTTGTTGGATAATGCCATTAAGTACTCGCCAGAAGGCGGTACAATAACGGTTGAAGCAACCGTTTCTGATGGACAAGTGTCGGTTTCGGTAAGCGACCAGGGAGATGGTATCCCCTCCAATGAGATAGAGCGCTTGTTTACCCCCTTCTATCAAGGGAAACATCAGACGGGTAAAAAGCATGGTGTGGGGTTGGGCTTGTATATTGCTCAAAAACTTATGGAAGCTCAAAACGGTAAGATTTGGGTTGAAAGTCAACCAGGTTATGGTTCGCGTTTCACCTTTACCCTGCCACAAATTGTGATGGGAAATTATTAATTAATGGCAACGAAAGTACTACTTATTGACGACGACACTCAATTATGCCAGATGTTACAGTTGATGCTGGTTAAAATGGATTTTGAGGTAGATATAGCTTACGATGCCGTCACCGGTTTACGCACAGCATACGATCTTAAACCCGATGTAGTGATATTAGATGTTATGATGCCCGGTATGGATGGATGGGAAGCTTGTCAACGCTTTAGAGAAATTACTGATACCCCAATTATTATGCTTACGGCTTTGGGTTCGCAAGAACATATGATAAAGGGCCTGGATTTAGGCGCCGATGACTACCTGGTAAAACCGGTCACTGATGATGAGTTGGCCGCTCGCATTCGGGCCGTATTACGACGCGTTTCCCGTTCTAACACTAATGGGCACAAACGAAAATCAATTCTTACGCAAGATAACCTGATAATTGATTTTGACAAATACGAGGTTACAGTTGATGGTGAACGAGTTCACTTGAGTCCCACCGAGTTCAAGCTCTTAACTGTCCTGGTAAAAAACAAAGGGCGGGTGTTGCCCCATGAATTTCTACTGACCGAAGTGTGGGGATTAGAATACGTAGGCGAGATAGACTACCTGCGATTATACATCAGCTATTTACGCCGAAAGCTTGAGAAAAAGTCTGCAAACCCAGACTTAATCCACAACGAATGGGGCATTGGCTATCGCTTTGGGTAAGATAGTATCTCCCTTTATTCTCTGACAACAAGTTTTTGATAGTTGCGAGGAGTCCAAAAGTATACTTTTGGACTCCTTTTTATTATTGCCGGTATGCCAACGCCGGTAATAACTCGTCACTGAATTTTGTCTGCGGCAACCGGCCTATCAAGGTAGCGGGACCCGTATCGACCAAATCCGTTTCTATCACTTTGTTATGCAGATTAACATCGGGGCCGGTTTGCGCGACCACACGCAAATAGTTGCCGGTTAACCCGCTCCACTGCAAGCCAAACCCATACGGCTCGTTGCTTTCCCAAAGTACAGGCATAGTGCACCCCACAAATTTTTTACGATACGCCTCTTCTAACCGCATATTAAGGGCGTGCATTTGCCGGCTGCGTTCCTGCATTGCCAATGGCGCAACCTGTCCCTTCATTTTGGCGGCGGCTGTGCCCTCGCGCCTTGAGTAGCGGAAGATATGAAGTTTGCTAAAAGCTGTTTGCTCAACAAAGGCTGTCGACTCGGCAAACTCCGCTTCCGTTTCGCCGGGAAACCCAACGATGATATCGGTAGTGATGGACACATTGGGAATGGCGGCGCGAGCTTTTTCTACCAACCGTGAGAATTCAATCTGGCTAGTGCGTCGGGCCATACGGTGCAGGGTAGCATCGCAGCCGCTTTGCAACGGCAAGTGCAGGTGAGGAAGCAGTCGTTCATTTTGCCACAGGTCAAAGAAACCAGGGTCCAAATCCCACGGCTCAAGAGAAGATAAACGCAGGCGAGGCAAGTCAGTTTGGGTTAAGACGGCCTGAACCAGAGCGCTCAGTCCGTGCGGGGCGCCTAAATCGTAGCCATAGGAGCCAAGATGCACCCCGCTGAGTACGGCTTCTTGATATCCCAAACTAACCAGGCGATTGATTTCGGTAATTACATCAGTTACCGGGCGGCTGCGGCCTGCGCCCCGGGCTACGGTGACAATGCAAAATGAGCAGCGATTATCACAGCCGTCTTGAACTTTCACAAAAGCGCGCGTATGCTTGCCGGCTCTCTTTCCGTTTTGTTCTTGTGGCAGAAAGGAAATCTCAACAAATGGGGTGGCGTCGGGAGCGGGTATGGGATCGGTCTCGGGTAGTAATCCGGCCTCAATCACCAGTTGAGGTAAATTATCTTTTTCGTCGTTGCTTACAATCAGGTCGACGCCGAGCTTGTCAACTTCGTCAGGCGAAAGCTGGGCGTAACAGCCGGTCACCACAACCGCCGCCTTTGGGTTTGCGCGACGCATCTGCCGGATAACCTGACGCGATTTTCGGGCCGCTACATGGGTTACGGTACAGGTGTTAAACACATATAAATCTGCTGCATCGCCCGGCCCTACCAAACGATGCCCGGCGCCGGCAAAACGCCGGGCCATCTCTTCTACTTCGCTGATATTCAGGCGACAGCCAATGGAGTCGACTCTGATTTTCACTTACGGTAACACACTCATTTTGCTATAAGCCCAATCGGGACCAACCCCGGCATTGGGGATGATTTCTGTTTGACCTGAACCACTGCCACTCATCTTCCAAATTGCCCAATTGCCGGAACGGGCGCTGCGGAAAATAATTTGGCCGCTGGGCGTGTAAATGGGCAGCGAATCGGGACCGGGCGCATCCGTGAGGCGCTGTATGTTGCTTCCATCAACATTTACGGTATAAATGTCAACGTTGCCGCCTTCTTCGCGGCTAAAGGCAATGGTTTCGCCATCGGGCGACCAAGCCGGGAAGGAATCGTTGCCGCTGGTGATTTGAGTATGCCCGCTATCATCCCGGTTAGAAACCCAGATGCCGGTTTTGCCGTCGCGCCCGGAACGATAAACCACTTTTTGACTATCCGGCGCCCAGTCGCCTTGTTCGCCAACAAGTTCAAAGCGAAATTGCTGGTTCTCGTCCGTACCCAAAAAGTAGATACGATAATCGCCGCCGGGTTTGGCATCATAAGCCACCATTTCACCATCAGGTGAAACATTGGCCCACCGAGCAGAACCTACATTC
>JAJRVO010000074.1 GCA_024277275.1 Chloroflexota bacterium | reverse complement strand
CCGACGCTGTTCCGGCAGAGTTTGATTTTTCTCGTAACTGTTCAAGCATGTCATTTCAACCAAAGGGAGAAATCTCTGGAACGGTATTTGAACCAACCAGATTGCTGGAAAACCTAAATATTGGCGGTGAAGTTTCTCCAGCAAACTTTTTGTCCAACAAACAGGCTGTCAATTGCACCGCCACAGGGATTTCTCGGCTTGCAGCCTCGAAATGACATGGGGGGAGTAGTTACTTTTTCTCGATAACCAGCAGGTGTGACAACCCAAATAGCCTCAACGGCGTCTGCTCAAGCGTGTAGGTTATTCTCCTTAAAATGCGGCCCAATGCCGGTTGACGAGCCACGATGTTATCGTAGCCGGGGTAAATTTGGGTGTGAGCGACAACCGTAACCGGCAGGTCGGCAATGAGTTTTTTTAGGGCGCCGGTGGTGTAAGCCCGCACGTGGGGGGCCAATTGGTTGCGGAGGGGATTGGGCAAGTAATTGATAAGCGGGGTGTTGCCAAAATGGTATTTCCCGCGCCAGTAATGGCCGTGGGTTTCAAACGGGTAAAGCCGGTTGGGGCAAAATATTATTGCTCGACCGCCTGTTTTTAGGACCCGCGCCATTTCGGCCACACTCAAAGCGTCGTCTGCTACGTGTTCAATCACTTCATGACTGAGAACTAGGTCGAAATAATTTGAGGGGTAGGGCAACTGTTCTCCGGCGGCTACCTGAACCAGCGGCGAGTGTTGATAACTATCAACGACGCGCTCCGGCTCAATGTCCAACCCAAACACATAAGGGGTGAATTGTCGCAGGGCGCGGACGTACATCCCAATTCCGCATCCATCTACCAGCGCCCGGCTGTTTTTGGTTAAACGTTGGTCGGGATTGGCCGCCTCTTGAATCATCTTAAAGCGGCGGTCTTGTCCGGCTCTCCAAACCAAACTTGGCACGCCGCGTTCATCGGCTTTGTTGAACTGGTGAGCGGCGGTCATTTGATTCCTACGTGCAAGGCTATGGTATTGAGCATCAGCATGGTGTAGCTAACCTGGCCAAGCCCGGCATTTTCCATTTCACTTTTCAATTCATCGGGGCGCAGAAACGCATCGGCTGAGGCAGGGAGGTACGTGTAGGCGTCTCGCTGTCCGGTGATGAGGCCGCCCAGAAACGGCACAATATTGTGAAAATAAAGGCGAAACATTGTCCCCAGCAAATTGTCCGGCGGGCGAGGGATTTCTAAAATGAGGACTCTCCCCCCCGGCTTGCAAACGCGAACTTGCTCGCTCAAGGCTTGCGACACGCTGATTACATTTCGCATCAAAAAACCGCTGACCACGGCGTCAAAATTATTGTTTGGGAAGGGGAGGTGAAGGGTGTCCGCTCCGCTCCAACTCAATCGGTCTTTAACGCCGGTGGATAATATTTGGGTGTTTTGTTGGTCGCTATAACGTTGAGTCCAGCGATGTTGCCCAACATGCATCATTGGCAAGGTGAAATCTGCCCCCACAACCTGGCTAAGGTTAGGGTGTTGTTGCAAGGCTTCAAAGGCAATGTCGCCGGTGCCGGTGGCGATGTCCAACAAGCTGCCGTTGGGCGGTAATTGGGCTTGTTGAATTAATAACTTGCGCCAGCGTTTATCTTGCCCGGCAGTCATAACCCGATTCATTACATCATATCGATGGGCAATGCGGGCAAACATAGCGTTAACATATTGGCGTTTATCGGCGGGAGATTTAAAGGTCATAGCGACAATTATTGGCGATTGGGTATTAATTGTCAAAATATTAAAAGCAAAAACTCTCGCTACAGCGAGAGTTTTTGCTTTTAACGCTTTATTTGGTTATTTTTACAGAGTTAGCTACTGGTGCTGCTCAACTTGGGGTAAATCATCCCTCCTATTGAGCTAAATAAACCAGAAATAGCAGAACCTAAGATGCCGTATACAATTAAAGCTCCAAGTACCCGTCCGGCCAGGGCTATGGTATCTGGCGTTATGTAGGCGCCTAAACTTGCCAGTTGTTCCGGGGTGAATTGGCTTACAAGCCCCAGACCAACGTTTGTCATCAGAACGCCCAGAGCGGCCATAAGCATAGCCACAACGCCGCCAAATATACCGGCCCAAAAACCGGCCATCCAGCCTACTTGCCCGCCTTGATAGCTGTTTTTAACATTGTCGCCGGCAAATATACCCGCCAGCAAACCGGTGGCTAAACAGACTACCAAAAAGCCGGGAATTACTAAAAAGGCCAGAGAAACAAATGGAAGATTTTCTGGGGGGGGGATAAGGCCAATTAACATCAGAATCAAAATGCCAAACCCACCCACAAAACTGGCCTTTAGGCTTGGCGCCACCATTGAACCGACTTGTTGATTTTTCTTGCGTCGAGTTTGTTGTTTGGTTTTTTGCTGACGACGCTGCACAGTTGTGACGATTTGTGTCTGACTATGCCTTTGTGTCGTTACAGTCATTATTGCACTCCTTCACTATTGAAACAGTTGATTGTTCCCACAAACAATTGTTAAATTATTAACAACTTTCATCATTATAGCATGATAGCCTATAATTTAGCAATTATCACTAGGCTATTTGGCCTACGTAATATTTGCATAAAACTACGCTAAAAACCTCGTGTACCTAAGCGATTTGGATTATAACCAAATTTCTTTTTTGCGCAAATGAGCTTAAGTAATTATTTTACTTGGTTGCGTCTAAAAAATCCCCACTTTATTGTAACACAAAAAGGGAACTCAAAGACCTAACAGTTTATTAAAGTTTGTTACAAAATATTAAGGCATTGAGGAAATAAAGAATTAGCCTGTCTTTTTATTAAATTGCTCCTATCCAGCGATTGTGTTAATATACTCAACATACCTGAGATTAACACAAAAAACACGCATTGTATAAATAAAGTAACCACTATATATTGTGGTACTATAATTGTACCTACACAATATATAGTAGGTCGATTGATTTGTCAAATTACTTTAGATTAATTGGAATTAAAAATGGCCGATAAAAAACCGCAATCTGATACGAACGCATTGCTAACTGATTTTGATAAATATTTGTTGGGCGAAGGGACCCACGAGCGTGCCTATGAAAAACTGGGCGCCCATCTTGTCGAATTAAATGATGAAAAAGGCGTTCATTTTGCCGTATGGGCGCCCAATGCCCAGCGCGTCTACCTGGTCGGCGATTTTAACAATTGGGATGCCGGCAGTCATCCTATGAATTCCAGCGATAGCGGCGTCTGGACGCTGTTTGTGCCTGGCCTGGAAGAATATGCGGTTTACAAGTTTCACGTTGTCGCTCAAAATGGAGATAGCTTTGATAAAGCTGACCCATACGGCTTTGCTATGGAACAACGCCCCAAAACGGCCTCGGTGGTGACCAATCTTGACAGCTATCAGTGGGAAGATGGCGAGTGGGTTAACCAACGCGCCGAACGCCAGGCCTTTAATAAACCCATCTCTATTTACGAAGTCCATTTAGGCTCGTGGCGTAAAGTTCCCGATGAGCAGTGGGGTAGCCGTTATCTTACTTATCGTGAATTGGCCGATGAATTAATTCCCTATGTGGTAGAAATGGGTTATACCCATATCGAGCTAATGCCCATTGCCGAGTACCCTTTAGACGCATCGTGGGGGTATCAGGTTTTAGGGTTTTATGCGCCCACCAGCCGTTTTGGAACGTCTCAAGATTTAATGTACTTTGTCGACCAGTGCCACCAAAACAGCATTGGGGTGATTTTGGATTGGGTGCCGGCCCACTTTCCTAAAGACGGCGCCGGGCTTAATTATTTTGACGGCACACACCTCTATGCCCATGCCGACCCACGCCAGGGCGAGCACCAGGATTGGGGTACGCTCATTTTTAATTATAGCCGCAACGAGGTGCGGGCCTTTCTTATATCAAACGCCCTCTTTTGGATTGACAAGTATCACTTTGATGGCCTGCGGGTTGACGCCGTGGCCTCTATGCTTTACCTGGATTACTCCCGCGAAGAGGGTGAATGGCTCCCCAATGAGTACGGCGGGCGCGAAAACCTGGGCGCTATCAGCTTTTTACGCAAAATGAACGAGGTTGTGCATGGTTACTTTCCCGGCGTACTAACCATTGCCGAAGAGTCAACGGCCTGGCCGATGGTTTCTCGGCCCCCCTACATGGGCGGATTGGGCTTTAGTCTTAAATGGAATATGGGCTGGATGCATGACACCTTAAAATATATGGGCAAAGAACCCATCTATCGCAAATACCATCAAAACGATATGACCTTTAGTTTGCTCTACGCTTTTAATGAAAACTTTATCTTACCCCTCTCTCATGACGAAGTGGTACATGGCAAAGGCTCGCTCATTAACAAAATGTCTGGCGATGAGTGGCAAAAATTTGCCGGGTTAAGAGCTTACTATGGTTTTATGTGGGGACATCCCGGTAAAAAGCTGATGTTTATGGGGGGAGAATTTGCCCAGTGGCAAGAGTGGAACTTTAGCGCCAGCCTGGAATGGGCCGCCTTAAAGGCTCCCAATCATCAAGGTATACAGCGTTTTGTCAAGGATTTAAATCGGTTGTATCAAAATGAGCCGGCCTTGTATGAAGATGATTTTGAATGGACCGGCTTTACCTGGGTTGATGCCAACGATAGCGATAACAGCGTTTTTTCTTTTATACGCAACGCCAAAGCCAGCGATGAATTTGTGGTTGTTATCAGTAGCTTTACCCCGGTAGTGCGTTACGGCTACCGGATAGGCGTACCCAAATGGGGCTATTACCGGGAAATCCTCAACAGCGACTCTAATCACTACTGGGGCAGCAACGTGGGGAATGAAGGCGGCGTAGAAACAGACGCTATACCTTGTCACGGGTATGATCAATCTTTATCGCTCACTCTACCCCCTTTAGCAACAATTATGCTAAAATTAACGGCGCAATAGAGTTCATAGAGTTTTATGAGTTTGTAGAGTTGGGTGAGTTAAACAGAGTCGTAATGGCCTTATTAACTAAAAACCGCACAATTTAAGGGTATCTGCAACTTCAACAACTTTAATAAAAAAGCCCCACAAGTTATATGGGGCCTAAAAAGCAATCCAAAATCTAAAATCCAAAATCTAAAATCGAATCACTCGTCATACTTTAGCAAAGAAAAAACCTCGTAATCTTTTAACTGCTCTCATCCGTTCAAAAAACTTAGTTCAATGATAAAAGCCACTTCAACAACTTGTCCTCCCAGTTTTTCTATCAGGTTACAAGTTGCCTTAGCCGTGCCGCCCGTTGCCAGCAAGTCATCTACCACCAAAATCTTTTGACCCTTTTCAATAGCGTCGACATGAATTTCCAGGGTATTGGTTCCATATTCCAGCTCGTAACTTTCGGCAATGGTTTCTGCCGGAAGTTTGTCCGGTTTTCGTATAGGTATAAAACCTACGCCCAGTTGATAAGCCAGGGGCATCCCAAATATAAACCCCCTCGATTCCACACCAACTACTGCGCCCACATCTGTTTCTCGGTAACGATCAGTTAACTGGTCCATACATGCTTTGAGAGCGGCAGGGTTTTTAAGCATTGTTGTAATATCGTAGAATAAAATGCCCTCTATTGGAAAATCCGGCACACTGCGAATAGTACTTGCTAAATCCATAAAAGTTACTCCCTCACACCTAAAATTTAAGAGAAATGAACGCCGCTCATTTCACAGCAATTCCCGTTTTGGAAACTGTGCCGCCGATAATTACTCAGCCGGGCTGATTTTTGCCGGCGTAAGAGCAGAATTGGCAGAATTAACGAATCAAAATTCTATCATTCTGGAAATTCTGCTCTGAAATGCCCACAATTG
>JAJRVO010000721.1 GCA_024277275.1 Chloroflexota bacterium | reverse complement strand
GGACGCAGCGTGGCCGTTTTTGAAAAACTCGGTTTTCCGGGCGGGCGTTACACCGAGATTAATTACAAAGGGGCTGCCGTAACCACCGGGGCCTGGACCAACCTGGGTCCCAAAAGTCACATTGGGCGTTTTTTGATCGACATGGGCATAGACCTGAAATATGTCTCGCTGAAAGACGCCGGATTAACCGAGCAATATGCCATTCAATTCCCCAACGGTCGCCGCTACAAAAGCCTGTTTAATTTGTTGACCCCCCCCACCCGCAAAGCCTGGTTAAAGGCTATCCTTACAGGCAAACAACATCTTGCCAATGAGCAATTATCAATGAGCAATCTCCAATTACCAATTACCAATTACCAATTACCAAAAGTCCAACCTCTCAACAACATTTCAACCGCCGACTACATTGCCGAGTTTAGCGATGACCGCGACCTGCTGGCTGTCGTCGACGCCACTGTAGCCACCGCTTCCGGCATCAGCAGCAAAGAGATGCCCGCCGGCGAGTATATCCAAATTACTCTCGATAGTCGTGAAGTTGGCGGTGAATTTGCTATGCCCGTTGGCGGCGTGCGGGCCATCATCAAAGCGCTGACCAGAGCTTTGCGTCAGGCAGGAGGCACGCTGTTTTTGCGGTCGCCCGTGTTGCAGATTTTAGTGAACGACAACAAGGTTGCGGGGATTAGGTTGCAAAATGGGCGAGAAATACGCAGCGAGGCAGCGTTGCACAACGCTGGCCCGGCGGCATTTGTTAAATTGGTTGGTCCCGGGAACCTGCCGCAGGATTATCTGGACAAGCTGGTCGCCCTTAAAGGGGTGGAGTGCGCGGCGCTCTTTTGCGCCACTCGCGAGTCGCTCTTTACCGACGCCCCAATTACTATGACTCCCCAGTGCCGCCGGGTAGTAGGCGTTTTCTCGCCGACGATGCTGGACCCCGGCATCTCCAAAAATGGTCTCCATCTGTTCGACGCCTTCTTTCCCACCAACAGTCAAGACCGTACCGCCGAATTAGAGTTGGCCCTGGCCGATATGCGCGATCTCTTTCCCAATTTTGACAACGTAGTTGAGTGGGCTGTGCCAATGTTTTTCACCGGCTCCTGGCCCGGCGCCGAGTCGGGCCAAACGTTTGGTCAAACCGGCCAGAATCGGCTTGACCCGGTTACGCCGATTGAAAATTGCTATTTGGTTGGGATGGACGTTAAAGGCTCCGGCGTTGCCGGTGATCTGATTCCAATTGGCGTGCGGCAGGCGTTGAGTTATTTAATGTAGTGAAATGCAGCCTGGTTTGATATATAATTGACCTTCTTACCTTAGTTATGTTATAATGGCTTAAGTTTCTCCATCCGTAGTCGCCAACTACCCGGCTTTACCCTCTTAATACTTCTCGAACAACTCACCAGTTGAATATACAGGCTTGAACCTTTACAAGTTGGTTGTATGCCTTTGATGTTCCAGCGTTATGTGCCAATCTTTGATAACTGCCCGGTGGGATTTTTTGGGTTGGCGTAATAATCTTGGCAATTTGCGTTGTAATGTGAATTGTAATGTTAAGGTGGTATAACCTTAATTGAAACTGGTTTGGTTGCCGGCCGGCAAACCACACTCAACAATAAATCTAATATATTGACTTAAGAACAAGGAGGTTTTTAAGAAAAATGGATGAGATCGATTGATCAAGTCAAATGATTTTGTTGGTAGTAAGTAACATCTGTCCAAGATAAACTTAAATATATTTACGTAAAGGGGATACAATTATGCCAGATTTTGTGAATAAAATTATTGAAGGGTTTAGCGGCGGCTTGTTAAGTTTTGGTTGGGCTGCCCTCATCCTGGTTGGCGGTTGGTTTCTTGCGCTGCTTATCTCTGCCGCAGTGCGTAAGGGGCTGGAACGAACCTCGTTTGATAATCGCATAGCCGAGAAGGTAGGGATGAAGCCGGACTTTGAACTTGAAAAGATTGTTGGCAAGATTGTCTTTTGGATTGTAATGCTTTTTGTGTTGGTTGCTGTGTTCCAGGCCCTACAGCTACCGGCCGTTACCGGGCCGCTTAATAGCTTGTTGACCGAGATCTTTGCGTTTGTGCCAAATCTTTTGGCCGCGGGCGGGTTGTTGTTTGTGGCCTGGCTTATTGCCACCTTGTTGTGGTTTGTTATTACTAAAGCGCTTGGCGCTACCAAACTGGATGACACGCTTACCAGCCACGCCGGGCTTGATGATGAACGCCAGGTTCCAATGAGCGAAACTCTGGCTATTATTGTTTACTGGTTTGTCTTTCTTATTTTCTTGCCTGCAATTTTAGATGCTTTAGGAATGCAGGGCTTGCTGGCTCCAGTACAAGGTATGGTTGACGATTTGCTGGGGTTCCTGCCTAACGTGTTGGGCGCGGGTGTTATTGGCGTGGTGGGTTGGTTTGTGGCCCGCATTATCCGCCAAATTGTCACCGGCCTGTTAACGGCTGTTGGGGCAGATAGCCTGGGTGAGCGCGTCGGCCTGGGAACCGTTGTAGGCGGCGGGCAAACTTTATCTAATCTTGTGGGTACAGTGGTTTATGCGCTTATCCTCATTACGGTTATCATCTCCGCTCTAAACGAGTTAAATATTGAGGCGATTTCTGGCCCGGCTACTAATATGCTAACTACGCTAATGCAGGCAATACCTTTGATCTTCGGGGCAATGATTGTTCTGGGTGTTACGTATCTAATCGGGCGATTGGTATCTGGTCTGGTGACAAATGTTCTGACTGCTGTTGGTTTCAATCGTGTTCTTACATTGATCGGTTTGGGTAGTGAAGCTCAAGAGGATCAACGCACTCCGGCTGAAGTTGTTGGCTATTTAGTGTTGGTTGGGCTGATGCTTTTTGCGACCATTCAAGCCGCAGAAATATTAGGCTTTGGCATAGTGGCCGAGCTGGTAGCCGAATTTTTGACATTTGCCAGCCAGGTATTGCTGGGTATCGTCATCTTTGGCCTGGGCCTGTACCTGGCTAATCTGGCTCGCACCGTTATTTTAAGTACGGCCGGCTCTCAGGCTAATTTACTGTCTCAAGCCGCTCGTGTGGCAATTATTATCTTGGCTGCGGCTATGGGTCTGCGGCAAATGGGTATTGCCGACGATATTGTCAATATGGCGTTTGGCTTGCTATTGGGAGCTATTGCCATAGCCGCAGCCCTGGCATTTGGCTTAGGCGCGCGAGAATCTGCCGCCCGTGAAGTAGAGGGTTGGATAAAGCAGATGCGGTCTGAGGAGTAATTAGGGCTACCAACTCCCTGGCATTTTAATCTGGGGGGATGTCCTAAATTGGTAAAAAGATGCGCTCAAACCTAAAAAGGAATTTGTAGCCAAAAAAGAGAGCGTGGAAAAGTTGTTACACCCCACGCTCTCTGCGGTTTTTTTACTGCTTTTTGTAGTATCTTCTCAATAACTTGGAACCTGAGTTCGGGATAAGCCAGATAGGGCCTCATGTCATTCTGAACGGAACAAAGCGGAGTGAAGAATCTCTCGAATCGTCGATTGCAAGCCAAGTTCTGAGGGATTTGCGCATCTCTTTGATGCGACCGCTCCCGTTGGTCGCTCAGAATGACATGCTTTCTTAAACCGAACTCAGGTTTGGAGTAACTTTGCGTAGACCGCGGAGGTCTTTAAGACCTCTGCGGTTTTTACCCCGGATTATTGAGAAGATACCTTGTGTAGCATAGC
>JAJRVO010000720.1 GCA_024277275.1 Chloroflexota bacterium | reverse complement strand
GGTGTCGGCAGACGCCCAGGCCGTTTTGATTAGCGGCGGAGTAGGCGTTAGCAATATAAATTTCGGCGGCGTACCTTTACCCACCCCCACCGCAACAAGCACATCTACCCCTACTTCTTCCCCCACCGCTACGCCAACCGCCACCCATACTCCAACTCATACGCCGCAGGCAACCAGCACATCGCCTCCGGCGGCAACCAATACGCCTGTTCCAACGGCTACCCCCACCTCGCCGGCAGGCAGCCCAAACCTGGTTGTTGATCCGTACCAGGGTCGAGTCGGAGAAACATTCACCTTTGTCGGCTCCGGTTTCCAGGCCAACGAAATCGTCAATATTGGCCTGGCGCTGCCCGATGGTTCAATCATCGGCCTGCCGGCCCAACAATCCAATAGTTCCGGTTCGTTTGCGTTTTCATACAATACCCAGCCAGGCGATCAGGTTGGCTTGTATACAATGGTTACCGAGGGACAGAACAGCAACCAACGAGTCAGCGTCGCTTTTTTTGCGGATGACGCGGCAACGCCAACGCCGGTAACTGTGGTTATCAACAACGGGCCGTCCGGGGCGTCGGGGGCCATCATTGTCCAACCCACCCTGGCCGCTGCTTCCGGTCCTTTGTTGGAGAACCGGGACCCCCTGCTGGCTAATATCCAGGTCGTTCCGCTGGATGAGAATTCAGTCGTTATTACCGCCACAACGCAGGAACGCCCAGGCGTTGGGGGAGTACGCAGAAAGGAGTAAAGCAAGTGCGTCACTTCATCGTTGTATTCAGTTTGCTTATCTCAGTCTGGATTGTCTGGCCCGGTCAGGTTATTGCCGATGGGCCAGAAGGCCGCATTGAGGGCCAAATCACCAATTTGACCGTTGGCGGGCCGCCCCGTGAACCGTTACCCTCTGTCGAAGTTTTGGTTAATGGCTGGATGGCGCTTCGTTCTGGACGGGACGGGGAATGTAATATCACCGGATTGGCCCCGGGCGAGTATACAGTTGAACTTCGCCTGCCGCCGGGTTACAGCCCGGCGCAGGGGGTATTGACAACCACTATCTGGGGAAATAACACGGAAGTGGTTGATCTGGCTTTTTATGAAGGCGAGGCTCCGCCCCCGACGGTCACGCCAGACCCGACCGCCAATAGCCGGGTTACGCCTCTGGGTGGAACGCCCACGCCGGAATTGGCTACAGCGGCAGTTACGCCCTCCCCCACGCCGGTTCAAACAACCACGACTGTCGCGGTACTGCCCGGTCAAGGCGGCGTTAGCAACAAACGCCCGCCTTTGTCTTATTACTACTGGTGGGGGTTTGTTGGTTTGCTTTTGGCGATAACTTTATTGACAGGCCGCAATGTAGCAAGAATTGAAAAAAACAATGAGCGATAACATTCTACACCAATTGGACCAACAAGTTGGCCAGATTTCACATTTGGTTGCCCTGTTGAATGAACGTTTGGCAGCAGTCCGGCAATTGCAAGAAATTGAACGTGATCGGGTCAACTTGTCGGCGCAAAGAGAAACTATTTCATCACGACAGGATGAGATAACCCGACGGATAGAAGAGATTAAATCGGCTTTGTCCGCCGGCGGGGACGACAATGATCAAACATTGCGTCGTTTACAAGAAACATCCGCCGGGCTGCTAACGCCATCCTCTTTGCGTAGCGGTACTAACTTCGGAAAATCCGAGATTGCCGGCGACTTCCCTCCCGTCGTAGCGGCAGCAGGCGAGAGCGAGGCCGGCCCTTTTGAGGATTTGTTTCAGGAAGAAGACCACTTCCCTCCCGTCGTAGCGGCAGCAGGCGAGAGCGAGGCCGGCGGTTCCTCCGACGAGGCCGGCCCTTTTGAGGATTTGTTTCAGGAAGCCAGGGAATTGGATGCGTCATCAGACTCGTGGTGGGATGATGAGGATGATATTCTGCCGGGCAGTGATAACCGTGAAGTGATAGAGGACAGGCCGATAGAGAGGGTAGCGGAGACTGTTCAGCTAACGACGAAAGACGGCAGAGCGCACCAGCCGAAAAAAAAGGGGTTGTTGGGGCGTTTTCTTGTCCTGATTAGCGCTATAATATTGGCCGGTGGTGGAATGATGTCTCTTGGCACCGCTGTAGCTCAGGATAATGCCGCTTCTTTACCTTCACCGACTACCGCCCCAACAACTACTGCTGTACGCCTCGTTACCCCAACGCCAACTGCCGAGCCGACCACTTCGGCCCGATTTCAAAACGGGCCGATTGTGCTGGTTGTCAATGAAACATTGCCTACCCCGACCGGCCCTGATGAGGAAACGCCCTTACCAACTCCGACAACGAAAACGACAGGGTTGCGTCTTCCAACCCGGCCGGAAATAATCCCGGTTACAGAAACATACACCAGCGAAGTAGAACCGGGCGTGTTGCAGTGGGATGTGCCACGCTCTGATGCCGGCCGTCACTACAATACGCCAAATTGCGGCGAAGTTGGTAATACCATCGTTGTTGGTCATTCAGTGTGGTACGAGGAAAGCGGCGTGTTTGCGCCGTTGCTGGATGTTAATGTTGGAGACACGATTGCTTGCGGGAATGACAATGGCCAGGAATACGACTACCGGGTTGTTCGCAAATGGTCGTCGCCGTACGAGGACGGCTCATGGCTCATCCAGCCGGAGGATAAGCAGTCAAAACTACTGACGCTCTACACCTGCAATCTTGAATTGACGAACCTGGTCGTTGTTCAGGCTGAGTTGGTTGACTGAGGCGAAAAAAAATGGATTGGGAAACAATACCATTAGAACAATTGGATGAACTGTATGATGCGCTGGGGGCGTATATCGACCTCAGACGTAATCAGGAATACAGGCGACAATTGGCCGGTCTGGAAGATGAACAGAAAAGTTTAGACCTGGAATTGCAGGAAATCGAGGCGCAACTGGCCGCTTATGATGAAATGGCGACCAGGTTGAAACAAGTTTTGAAATTATCCTCGCCAACGACAAACAACAATGGGGCGACAGAGGCCGTAAGTGATAGTCAGGGTGATGAGTCGCCGGCGACTACAGTTGAGCCTGAAGCGGTAGATATTGCAAAAGATGAAGACCAATTATTTGAGTTGTTTGACGATATCGCAGCGTTGTAGTCACCCGAAGCGATTTTATTATGAGTTCAGCAACCGGGTTGCTTAATAATGAAGAAATCGCTCGACTGGAGCGAGAAATTGAATCATTACAACAGGAGTTGGCCGACCTGGATAGAGGCGTGTATCACATGCGCCTGGATAACGGAATGACGCTCCAGGTCAATGTGACCGGCGATGAGTTGCGTTTTGACGAGGACGCTATCCTGTCCGCGCTGGGATTGAGTCGCCGGGCCGGCGGAACATCAACGCCATCCACTATTCCGATTCCGTCTCCAGACGTCGCCAAGGGGTGGCTGCCATACGCCTTGATCGGCGCGGGCGGGGTAATCTTACTCATTATTTTGATCATTATCGTTATCAATTTGACGGGAGGAAAGCAACAACAAGGCGAAGGACAACAGGCGCGGGCAGTCATTCCAACAGCGACGGCAACGCCAACCGGGACGCCGACGCCAACCATTACCCCCACGCCAACGGCGACGCCGACGCCAACCCCGCCGTTGATACCGGCCGGTTTTATTGCGCGGGCGCCGGCGCTGCTGCGCGTTCCCTCGCTTAACGGGGAGTGGCGCGTTTATAAAGGGGAGTGGACGATAAATAATGGACAGATCATCTTGTCTGAGGAAGGAGGTGAAGTCAGATATTATGATTCATTTGTTGGAGTCAGCAATGTCATTATTGGCGGGGATGGTTCAACGCCGGAATCGCCACTGTATTTACTGCAAAGCGCCGACATTAACGACGTTATTGTGGTGATTGACCGGGCGAATCGCGCCTTCTACTTCAGGCTGACGCCTTTTGGGGATGGACGGGTTGAGAGATATATTCGCCCGGACGAGGTGTGGGTTGCCGGACGGACCGAGACTCCAACATTGACGCTTGTCATTCGCGCCGGTAACGATAAACGCATGGTGTTACGGGGCAAATTGTACCGTACCGATTTTGGTAATTAATCAATATTCAAGAAGGAGTTAAATTATGAACGCAAAAAAGAACGTAATTCTACAAATCGCAGCGGGAATGAACCCGGGCGGTAAAATATACAATGTTGTTATGTTATTGCTGTTTCTATCGTTGATCAGTCTGCCGGCCTACGCTCAAGGCGGAGCGCCGGGCACAGATGGGTTGAACAATTTGGCCCAGTCCATTCAAACATTTATGATTCAGGCGTTAGTCATTGCCGGGCCGGTGTCAATACTTTTGGGCTTTGGAATGATTTTCTTCGGCGGTTTCAATCCGCAATGGAAACAGCGCGGAATCGAAGTTATTAAATGGACGGTTATCGGCGCTATTGGCGTGGGATTGATTGCAACCGGACTGTGGGCGTTCATCCAATCATCCTCCGGTCTCGGCAGTGGAGGCGGCGGATAATGGTTCTGCGTGATACCGGCGCGCTATTTCAAATTGCCGGGGCGTCGCTGCTGGTTGCCGGACTGGCGACATTTTGGTTGTTTGGCAGACGCGGGCGATGCAGTATAACCAGATGGTTCGGTATTGGCGCAACGGGCCTGGGGTTGGTCATTATCAGTCTGTGGTTTCTATCCTCCTGGATGTAAAGATGCGAAGATTGATTACAACGCTTATTTTATGTCTGATAATCAGCGTCGGCGTTGGGCAAACTACGTATGCTCAATCCCCAACGCCGACGCCAACCCCGGCGCCTGACGACAGCGGATGGTTGCCTGATTTTCCAGATACAACAGAATTAACCCAGACTATGCTTTCTGTGTTAGTAGATATCATCTCTGAAGCAATTAGAGACGAACTGTTATTTTGGGTCACGTCCTTAAAAAACACGGTATTGGATTGGATTGTCGAGAACTGGGCGCTTGACGGCGGCGGACTCCTGGGAACATCCTTGAGGCTGATATTCAATGTCAGCCTGGGAGTGGCTGCTCCGTTTATAGGGCTGGCAATCAGTTTGACTTTTTTTCAACAATGGTTGGTCCGGGTGTTTCCCGGCCTGGTCCGTTCTCTCACGCTCAGCCAGATGATGGGGCGCGTCTTGGTCGCGGCGTTGCTGGTCAATAGTTACACGCTCAATGTAATGATCGAAACAGTAAAGGTTACAAACAGAATGGCCTTTACTATGTTTAGCGGCGGCCCGTCGTTGGGATTTATGGCGGAGTGGTCCTGGCTGGAAAATCTTTTTACCGTGGCTATTGTCAATCCCAATTCGATCTTTTATTTCATCTTTACCCTGTTTACAACTCTGATAGTAATGCTTTTGTTTGTGGTATCGTTGTTTATCAAACAATTCCTAAACGCCATCATCATTGGCGTATTGCCCCTGGCGGTGACAGCCTGGTTGTTTCCTTTGACCGACGGTTTATGGTCAAAGTATTGGTGGATGTTCATTAAATTGGCAATCATTCCATTTCTGTGGGCCCTGATGGCCAGGACGCTGGTGGTAATTCTGGCTCTGATGGGCCAGAGCGTTATCATTGGTATTATTATGGTTTTAATTGTCCAGGCTATCGGTATCTGGTTAATCCTTAAATTCCTGTTTATGCCGGAAACATTGTTGATCGGGGCCGGGGCCATTCTGACGGCGACCGGCGCGGGCGCGCCGGCCGGCCTTTCTATGATCGGCAGCGGTGTTGCCAGGGGAATAGGACGATTCAGTAAAAGCGGAGAGCGTAGCGCGCGGCAGGTGGCGCAAACAGCCGGTCGCGTAGCAAATCTGAACAAAACGTCCTTTCCTGAAAGCTGATGAAAAAATGGTTGTTGGGCGTTACTACCGGCTGCGGCTGCGTAACAACAATTTATCTGTTGCTGGTCTTTATCTTGCCGGCAGCGTTGCTTGTGGCGACGTTTCAGGCGTACGTTGCCTCTGTGTATGAATACCTTTTCGGTGACGAGTTGCCGGATACGATTCACGGCCAACCGGCAGCCGGTTTTATTACCGCTGCCTTTGCCGATCCGGACTATTATGATCGCTTTGGCGTTTTGCATACCGGAATTGACATTGCCAACAGCCGGGGAACGCCGGTCTATAGCACCGTTGACGAGGCCAGAGTGGTCAAGGTGGGATATGAATCCGACGGCTATGGCGTTTATGTGAAACTACAGGATGAAGGTAACGATTGGTATGTCCTGTATGCCCATTTGCGGGGCGTCGCGCCCGGGATTCATACCGGCGCAACCGTAGAGTGGGGCGATGTGGTAGGTTATATGGATTCCAGTGGAAACTCAACCGGCGACCACGTGCATTACGAAATCCGTCGCCCGGATAATGCGCAGGTTAACCCGGATAAAAGCAAAGGATGTTGTTGATGGACATAGAAGCGGAACTGTTTGATTCGCAAACTCAACTATTACTGAATACGGTTGTTCACGATTTGCAGAATGGATTAGGCATTATTGACCAATTTGCCAGATTTGTATTGGCGGATATTGGCGCGGAACACCGTGTAGCGGAAGATGTAGAGAGAATTATTTGTAGCGCTCAATTTTGCCAGGGGGTGATTCGTAATCTGGCAATATTGAATCATAAGGGGGTTTTTAATCCAACCGAGGTCAACATCGAAACGATAGTGGCTGATGTTTTCTCGATGCTTGAACGTAAGTTGGCGAATGTAAGGTTGCAAACTAACGGCAATGGCCCGGCAACGATAATAGCCGACGAATGGCAAATGAAACAGGTCTTTATGAACCTGATTAAAAATGCGGGCGAGGCGATGCCCGAAGGAGGCGTACTTGTTATTCGTTTTAAGCGCAGGGATGGCTTTCTATGGATCGAGGTGTCCGATACGGGTAGCGGTATTGCAGCCGATGAGATCGGCTATGTCTTTGATTTGTATTTTACAAGTAAAGAAGGGGGGAGCGGCGTCGGTTTGTATATCGTAAAAGAGATCATTCACAGGCATGGCGGCGCAATTGAAGCGAACAGTAAGATTGGGCGTGGAACAACATTTGTCTTGCGTTTGCCGGAAACTCAGGGTGTTCAGAGTTCAGGGTTCAGGGTTCAGAACTCTGAACCCTGAACTAACAAACTATTTTCACAGGAGGCCGCTTTGAAAAAAATATGGTTGCTTTTAATTGTTCTGTTTTTATTCTCACCCGCTGTTTTGGCCCAGGGCGGGCCATATAATCTGACTATTGAGGGCGCGGTCAGGCGTAATAGCGGCACGCCGGCCGCTTACAAAACGGTAATTTTAACCACTACCGCAAATGAAATATTGAAGACCGAAACGGATTGGGAAGGACGATTTACGTTGACCGGCGCAGTGACGGGCGACAGCGGCGTATTAGAGGTTAAAAGCGAATCCGGCGTTACCTCCTTCGGGTCTGTCGCTGTTACCTGGGCCGCCGGCGGCCCGGGGGATAAATACCTGACGGCGAATCTGTCCACAGACGGAACAGCCCTTGAGGCTACAGGTTCAGAACTTCCGCCAACATCGACGCCGTCCCTGTTTGAAGTAACGCCGGCAACATTACCAACGGCAACGGTAGTAAATAACCGGGACGCCCCGCCGGCTTTGTCAGATAATAATAGCCCAACTGCCCCCTCGCCAACATTAGATGATGGCGGCAGCAACTTGTTTTTGTTGTTGATTTTATCTTTGGGCGGATTGATTGGTCTGGGACTGATTGGCGGCGGCGTCTTTTACCTGGTTCGTAACCGCGCCTGAAGGCAAGAACTTTGGCAAACTATAGTGACGAAAATGAAGTTGAATATTTGATTCCCTCTCCGGTCTTGACTTCGGCGGATAAGCTGTTTAATTTTGGGTTTATCGCCTTTAGTCTGATGCAGATGATTGAATTGGCGGTTGTGCTGGGCTTTGTGTATCTACTCTGGAGACTGCTGTTCTTTCTACCCTGGCAGTTGCTGCTGGTCATCTCCATTCTTATTGTGGTAATGAGCGTTATGTTCATTACGCAACCGATCAATGGCCTGCCGGGAGATACCTGGATTAAATACACCATCCGGTACTACATTCTGGAACGCAATCGTCGCCTGCTGGAACGGCGGGGGCAAAACCTGGTGCAAATCCATAGCTTGAAGTTGGTCGCGCCGGATGGGCGGGTAGTATTGGAGTTGAATAATGACGGCCAATAACGGAAAAACTCAAACCGGCCCTTATATCCAGGACATTCTGCCCTTTGCCGGCGTTCAGCGCAACCTGGTTATCAACCGCGACGGCACGTATTCATTGATTATTACGTTGTCCGGCCTGAACCTGCATCTAATGAGCGCCGGTGAAAGGCAAGGATTGCACCGGCGGATAGGAGTCATCTTTAATCTGCTGGAAGGGTATAAATTTCAACTTCTGGCCGTTGTGCGTCCCCGGGATGTGCAGCCCCTCGTTGACGATCTGGTTAAATCCCGCCGGCAGGAGCGTATTCCACAACTCATAGAACAGTCGTATATAGAGGAGGATTACCTGGCCGGTCTGGCCCGTGAAGGCGGTATTATCTCCCGCGATTACTATTTCATTGTGAGGCTGGATAAAGCCTCGCCGGATGAGACTGACGGGGACCAACCCTCGTTATGGGACGAGTTTGTGATCTCGTTTGGGTTCAAAAAGAGGGACAACAAACTGGTCAAGGATGCTATGCCTACAGCGCCGGTTGCGGTTCGTGACAGGGCCGCTTTGCTGACCGAAACCCTGGTCGAACAATTCAGAAGTATTGGTTTTCAGGCCCGGGCGGTAACCGCCCAGGAGATAGAGGATTTACTTCAATATATCCTGAACGGCGCAGGGGAGGGGCAGGAGTTTGTTGATCGCTGTTCTCCGGCGGACTGGGAGACATTGCCCGGCTATGTCCGATTAGGCGAAGACTATTACGTAACCGGATTGTACGCCACCACTTTTCCAATTCGGGTCAGAATGGGTTGGCTGGAAACCTTGATTAAGCAACCCGAGCAAATGATCGTCTCGGTTCATGTTGATTTACTGCCGGGACATAAGGTTGAGAAGAAGTTGTCCAGCAAGGCGTCATTGCTGGAAGCCTTGGATATGGCTTCACAGCAACGGCAAAACGTGGACCAACGGCGGTTAGATACGCAGCGAGAATCGGCTGAGGTGATGATGCAAGCATTGGCCGATGAAACGGAGAATATTGGCTTTTTCAGCGTGAGGGCGCTGGCGCAGGCCCCTTCGCCGGATTTACTCGAGCGGCGGGCGCGCCGGATCGAACAGAAACTGCGCGAGTTACGCCTGAATCCGGCCAGCGCCTTACTGCACCAGGATCGTTTTTTGAAAACCTGTTTACCGTTGGCAATGGACGTTATCGCCAGCGATTTCAACCGGCGCAACGCCACAACATCGGGATTGGTTTGCGGTATTCCAAATGTGGTGATGGACCTGGGCCACCGGGGGGGCGTTGTGTTGGGCGTAAACAAGCAGGATAGATCGCTGGTGGTGTTAGACAGATTCAAACTGACCAGTTACCACAAAGTTACCATCGCCGAAACCGGGGCCGGAAAAACAATGGCCGAGTTTATTGAAACGATTCGGGGTTTATTGCGGGGGTGGTCCTACGTTTGGTTTGACCCGCAAAACACAGGTATGCCCCAGATGATGCGTCTTACCGGCGGTGAAATCATTGACCTGGGGCCTGACGGTGGAGCGATCCTTAACCCGATGGATATGTCCGCCATCGGCGGAGTGTCTTATTCCCTGACCGAAAAGGCGCTGTTCTTGACGGCCTTGATTCAGTTAATGGTTGAGCGCAACCTGGATGCTGCCGAGAAATCGAAGCTGGCCCGGGCTATCCGGTATTGCTATGATATGAACCAACGCCCCATCCTGCAAGACCTGACGGCCATTATGCCCAACGAGGGTCTGGCGCAGTTGGCCGAGGAAATGGAACGATTTATAGCCCCGGATGTATACGGGACGCTATTCAACGGTCAAACCAACGTCATTTTGGGCGACGCTCACTGCATTTCATTTAATCTGCGCGATTTGGACGAGGCCCAACTTCGCCCTATTCGCGTTTTTCAGGCTCTGGATTACACGTGGTACTGGATTCGTCGTTCCCGTTGGCCGCCAAAGGTAATGGTGGTTGATGAAATTGGGCTATTGTTGCGCTTCCCGGATATTGCCCAGTACGTAAGAGACCTGTACAAGCGGGGGCGGGCTTTTGGCTTGAGCGTGGTGGCGATTGACCAGAACCCGGCCAACTTTATTGACGACCCCTTTGGTCGCCAGATGATTGAAAACGCGGCCCTGATTCAATTGATGAAGCAAAATGAATTGGGGGTTGAAAAATTGAGACAGCATTTCAGGCTCACCCAGGGCGAGGTCGATTTGCTGTTAGGCGCAGAGCCGGGCGACGCCTTGCTCATTGTTGAAGGAAAGCGACTGCACATGAGATTCTCAATGAGCGAACAGCAATTACTCAGTCTGTCAACCAGACCGGAGGATGTGGCGCAAAGGAATGACTGATAACAATAACAACGGGCGACAAACAATCCCCGTGGAACTTTTATTGTCTCGTATTGGCGAAGAGGTGCAGGTTAATATTGATGATCGGCGACGGTGGTTGCAAAAAGAAATTGAACTGCGACGGCAGCGATTGCGTGAGCTGAAAAGCAGGCAGCAAGAACTGGATGACAGAATGGCAATGACAGCTGCTCCTTCCCGACAACCTGCGTCGGAAACACTGCAACCGGATAATCTTTTCAATGAAGCCGAGGAATTGGGACAATCATCGCCTTACTCCGGTTTGGATGACCTGTTCCCCAATCTTTTCGACCTGGATGATGATGAAATGGGCAGCGCCCCTTCCCAACAACCTGCGCTTGAAGAACCACTATCTTTACCGGAGGACAACCTGACAATGCCCGTCCTTGACGAATGGGATGATGAAATCGGTCCAATAGGGAGTATAGGAGAGAGCGAGCCGGCGGTGGAAGGCAATGACAAATTGCCAAAGGAGACTGATGTCCGGGAGGTTTCTGTCGAATCATCGTGGGCAGATGATGCATTGCCGGTGAAAAAAGATAATACCTTTTCGGAGCAAGAGATAGATATTGGTATGGACGGTATTCTGGACGAAATCTCAAAAATTGATCCTGATTTAACGGAGGGTTTGTCTTGACCGGAAAGACGCATCTGGTTGGCGGACTGGCCATTGGTCTGATATTGGACCAGGCTACGACCCTGGCCGGATTACCCATTCTACCTCAATATTTAGTCGTTCAAATAGCCGGCGTATCGATTCCGGCGTCTATTATAGCCTTTACTGCGGTTGGATTAGGTAGTTTGTTACCCGACATAGACGAACCGAACAGTATGGTCTCGAATTTGCCCCGCGTGAGTCGCGGAGTAGCGCGAAAAACTTTCAGAAAACGGGGCGTCGAGGGCGCTATACGCTTTGTCGTTGAATTATTTTTGGGCGCGCTTAATTTTGTTACCCGCGGCTTATCGAGGCTGGTGAGGTTGGTAGCAATGGGGCATCGGGGCGCAACCCACTGGCTTGTTGCCGGAGTGGGAGTTAGCGTAATAGCCGGCCTGGCCGGATTGATTTTTATTGATTTTCCCGACCTGGGATTCTGGCTCTTTATTGGCTATCTGACCCATCTGGGTTTAGATATGATGACGATTTCCGGCCTGAAGGTTCTGCAACCATTTTCAAATCAGACCTGCCATTTATTGCCGTCCGGTTTTCGCATTCGCACCGGCAATGCTATTGACGCCGGCCTGGCCCTGTTATTCAGCGTCATTATCGGCGTTCTGGCCTACGGACCGTTGCTGCAAATGGCGGACCTGAGTTCTTTATTGGAAAAAATATCGTCAACTATCCACCTGGGCTTATAAATTTTTCAAAACCGGCTATTTTATGCTATAATTGAAAAAATTTGAACAAATATGGGCAAACTGAATTCCCCCGGCCCCTGCCGGGGGTAATGAGAAGCCCGCAGGATAATCCTGCGGGCCTTTTTTTATTGCTATGACATTTCTAAGTGGTTTGAGTTTTATCAAACAATTAATCGTTACAGCCTTGGGATTATGGCTTGCCGGAATAGTTGCGGCTGCTGTCTGGTTTGGTGTACCTCGTTTACCGGATAGCGTTCGCGCGCCAATAGACAACACAATTGCGCCGGTATGGGACCAGGCAGAGACTCCGCTTAAGGTCGTTGGCGTTATTTTAATTGCTCTGCCGCCGTTTTACACCGCCGGTTTGACGTACTTTCTTATCGGCAGCAAACGCCGGCAGGCCAGAAACAACGAAGAGTTAGGCAAAGTTGGCGTAACGCAATGGATTTCATTGCCTGCCTCAGATAAAACGAAATGGAAAACATCCGCCGATATGTGGGCGCGGATACGGACTCCACTGGCCCGGCCCGATCCAGCTATCCTATCCGGGCGAGCTGTTCATGTCTCTTTTGAAGTCGTTGCCATTGAAGGAGACGGTATTTACTGGCTAATGTGGCTGCCGGATGCGCGCCAATTACCAGGAAAGCGACAGGCCGGCCAGGACCTGTCCGCCACGTTAGGTAATGCCCTGAACGGTTACAATCCCCGGATTCGGGTAACAACGATAGATGATCCGTTAGCAAACTTGTCGGCAGAAGGCCAACAGCAATTGCAGTGGATTGAGTTGGGGCTGGCCGGTCCAAGTCATTATCCTATCAAGACAAATTTTGATATTGATCCAATGATTGCCATTGTCTCCAGTATCCTGACCGACGGCAGCACGCAGGCAGCAGGTCTCCAGTTACTGACTCGCCCGATTGGCAACTGGCAGGGTCCCGGACGCAAGGAGTTGAACCAGATGGTTCAAGCGCAAGCTCAGACCTCTGCCAAGTTAATCAGCCAGGCTGATAAAGGGAGGCGACTGGCGTTGGAAGCCAAATTAGACCAATTTGGCTTTGAAACTGTGTTACGTTTCTTTGCCATTGGCAATGATCCGCAGACGTTAAGTTATCGTCTGCGGGCTATTCAGGATACATTAGGCCAATATCAGGACCTCAACAGTTTCACGATCAGACGACGAGGCAACGATACAAGAATATTGCTGGACCGGACGTTTCCCCCTCGACTGGAACCGTCCAATATCCTAAATGTAGGCGAACTGTCCGCGTTATATCATTTGCCCAATACTGACTGGGAGCCGGTGGCGGGAATCAAATGGTCTCCGGCGCGTGTAATCTCGCCTGCGGCGTCGGTGATACGTGGATGGATTTAATAAGAGGACAAAGAAGTTATTATTGCTTCAATGCCCTGTTACGAAACTGGATGCTGGACCACCAGATTTACCTTTGCAACTAATAGATGAGCAGAGCGACTGGTGGCATTGCCGCGCTTGTGGTGGCTGGCATATTTTCAGAGCGCAAAAGACAGATTTAGAATCTAGCCCGGAAACCCGCACTGCTTCAGCGCGAGGGTAGCTCACAGAAAGGGGTGTGAAATGCGAAAATCGAGGATTATAAATCTGATACTGTTAGCAGTGGTCATCATACCGGCCATTACGGCCTGTTCTCTACGCAGGAATGATGATAATGAGGCGGACCAATCCACTGCCGTTCCGACATCGCCTACAGAGATAGTTGTAGATATTCCAACGCCCACTCCTTTACCTTCCTCCCCATCATCAGGGATGGTTTCTTTGGCGGGAGAGGAGCCGCAGGTTGTGGAAGAAATCCCTCTTGAGTCATCGGGCAATAGTGCCAACTCCGCTCCGGTACAAACGCCTCGCTTTCACGCGGAATATTTTAGCTTTATGCCGCCGCCAGGTTGGGAAGTTATTGATTTTGGACAGGCTTTACTGGTCCGGCAAAGCGATGATGAATCGATCTTTGCCGGCGAACAAAATCAGTCGCCTTTTGTCTATATGCGATTGCGCGACGCCGGGGAACAGGCGGCGGCGACCGGGCTGGATGTAGTGGGAGAGATGAAAGGGTTGGTTGCCGGCGTCCAGTCTGCCGAACCGGCCGCTGTTCCGATCCTGGATGGCGCGAGGGGCGTTGGGCAGTTTGTAGAAGGATATAACGATGCAATCGCTTTTCGCGCTTATCTGCTCACTGTGCCTGTTAACGCTCAATCCCTGGAGATTGTTTTTTGGGGACCAAGAGATGAGTGGGCGACTGTCGCCGCCCAGATGGCTACAATACTGGAAACAATACGATTTCCTGAAATTTAGGAGGTTTATATGCGTGCGATCGGTTGGTTTCAAAAGTGGTTGTTGTTTGACCTTGGCGAAGAAGGTCAGGGGCAAACGGAATATATGATTTTGCTGTCAATCGTTGTTCTGACGGTCTTGTTTGTTCTGGTTGGGTTGGGTTTCGCCATATATTATTTCTATGACGACATTTATGTCGCGTTGCCATTTTGATTGAAGGTTAAAAAATTTTTTATGGATATTGACGCGATAGTTACCCGCGCCAGATCGCAGATGAAAATACCTCTCATTTTTGGCCGTTATCCGTTCCCTGATGGGCGGGTAGCTGAGCTGGGGACATTTTATCTCGATTTGTGCCGGCACGCGCATCTTGTCGGCGGTTCCGGGGTGGGCAAATCAACAATGATGGTCAACCTTATCTGCCAGACCGTTGAAAACGGCGTGGGCGTTCTGGTTATTGATCCGCACCGCGATCTGGTTAACGATACGTTGGCCCGCATCCCGGCCTCAAGGGTAAAAGACGTGTGTCTGGTTCAGGTTGAACCGGAGTTACGGTCTGACAGTCCGCCGCCGCGAGACAAGGCTAAACAACGCCTGTGGCAAATTGCTAATATCTGCGCCAATCGCTCGCCGGGGTTGAATGTGATGGAATGCCCCAATCCGGTCCATATTCCAACAGTGGTTAGCCACACGATGGGCGTTTTTCAGAAAGTTATGGGCGCGTCCTGGGAGACTGCGGTGCGGATGCGTCGTATTCTAAAGATGGGGACAACAGCCTTGCTTACCTGGAAGGGCGACGCGATGATGGATGACTTCTACCAATTCCTTATCAATGACGACTTTCGCGCTCAGATTGTGACATCGGATACTGGCCGGGGGCGCAACCGGTACGCCCAACAATTCTGGCTGCAAGAGTTTGAGAATTGGAGCAAAAGTGAAAAGTCTAAGGCAACCGGGCCGGTTATTACCCGTATTCAGGAGTTTATCTCCAACCCTATTGCCGCCAGAATCGTGAATCAACGCCGGACGACGATAGATTTTCAGGAGCTAATGAATAACAGCAAAATCATTCTGGCTCCGGTGGCCCAGGCGCTGGGGCCAGACCTGATGAAATTCCTGGGCACGCTGTTGGTCATCAAAATGCGGGGGGCGGGAATCGGACGGGAAGTATTGCCGGAGGATGGACGCCCGCCGTTTATGACCTTCATTGACGAATGTCACAATTTCATTATGCCCGACCTGGTGCAGGCTTTATCCGAAGACCGCAAACGCGGGCTGGGCTATTTTTTCGCCCACCAGTTTGCGGCCCAGATGAAGGAAGGCGACGGGGGTGGGGCCTCTATGCTGGAAGGTTTGATTGGCAATGTTGGCACGCGCATCATTTTTCGGGTTGGTCAGGATGACGCCCCCTATTTTGCGCGGGGTATGGACGGTGTTGAGTATGACGATATTCTGGCTCTGGAAAATTTTTGGGCCTACGCCGGTTTCCTGGTCAATGGCGGCAACCAGCCGGTATGTTCTTTGAATACTGTTCCCAAACCGCCGCCCAATCAGGAGATGAAGCCCACAGACGAACCCGCGCCCCCGCCGGAAACAAACATTGATCGCAATGATTTAAATCTGGTCAACCAGGTAGAGAAACTGCCTACGGAAGACGCGCAGGTCAAGTTTTTGTTGGAAAAATCTCTAAATGAGAATGAGTGGCAGCGATTTAGATCGGCCCGTAAGTTCAGGGACGCCAAATTACGACAACAAATTCTCGCAAATCCACAGCTAGTGTCTGATAAGGTCAGGCGAGTCACTTATCTGTCGGCATTGAAATACGGCACGCCGGCTTACGAGATTGAAGCCGAGGTGGAACGGACCGCAGCCGGCCTGGCGACAACCAAAGAAACCGCTTTGCCTGATGAAGAGTGGTCGTGGTAATGGCGAATATTGAATATCATTTGAGGCAAAATCGTTTGAGACTACCTGAACTGAATCGCATTATCTTAACGTCACTTCTGACGGCCTTAATTCTATTTATGAACATTAGCATCGTCCTGGCCGATGGGCCGCCGCCTCCCTTATGCAGCAATCCTGTTTCCCTGGAGGCTTATCCTCGCCCGGCCAATGATAACGGCTGGGGAATACATTGGGGGCCGGGCGGCGAGGCGCAGGAACCGGCGGCTATATCGTTCTTTGTTAATGAACTCAAAACAATGAATATCCGCTGGGTAAAAATTATCAACCGGGAGACCCGGCAAGGGATGGACCCGGTGGTGGACGCTCTGGTTAACGCCGGAATGATGCCGGTGATGCGAATCAGCGTGGATGGAATGAGTCCGCTTTACCCTCCCGATGTTGAGGCAATGGTTCGCCATTACCGGGGGCGGGGCGTACCCTATTTTGAACTTTATAACGAACCGAATCTGTTAGTCGAATGGCCGCCGGGGGCGGCCATTGATATCGGGCGCGTGGCCGATGTCTGGATTCCGGCTGCCGCAGCCGTGCAACGAGCAGGGGGCTTTCCATCTATTCCGGCGCTGGCCCCCGGCGGCCATTGGGAGGATATGGATTTTTTGCGTCGCTTCTTGCTTGAAGTGCGACGCCGGGCCGAAAACGGCGACGACCCGGCAATGAGCGCGCTGTGCGGTTTGCCGGGTAAGCCGGGTTTGTGGTTGGCGGCGCATAACTATGGCCTCAATCATTATTTCGATTATCCCCGGGATCCGGTAAACCTGGACGCAACCCCGGTTTCAGAAGCGGAGATAACCTACTACGGTATCCGGTCTGAATGGGTTAATGGTCTGAATGAGATTCGCCGGCTGGATAGCCGCCCTTTTTACGTCGGAGACCGGGTAATTGATGACTCCAATGGATTCTTTAAATTTCTGGCCACGGCTGAAATATTCAAGGAGACAATCGGCTACATTCCGCCGGTCATTGTGACTGAAGGCGGCTGGATATTAGACGACCGGCAAGATGAACGCTACCCGCCGGTGACAACAAAGTTTCAAACCAATGAAACTATGCGGGGATTCAACTATATGCAGAGCGAAGCCCCGGCGTGGTTGTTGGCCTGGCAGCCCTGGATTCTATGCAATGCGGCCTGCAACGGAACCGATATGCGCTTTGAGGCCCATGCCTGGTACAAAGGTCGGCGCGAATCAGACGCGCTGCCGGTCGTGGCCGCTTTGAAGGCTTACGCTCGCAGCCCGGAAGGGCGCAAAACCAGGCAGGAACAAGCCAATCCGGGGTTGCCCTGGTGGGTGGGGCAGACCGAACCGGCCAAAATTCCCGCGCCAGGCGCGGGGTTGCGCCGGACTCCTTTTGACTTGATTCTGGATGCAGCCAAACGATTGGGAAAGATGGTTTATTCGTTGTATGAAGATTCTGACTCGGTGTTGACAATAGCCGATCCGCTGGCAGTCTCCAATCGCTACATTCTGAGAAATACCACTTCGCGTCCGGTAAAGTTGGATATTCCCGGCTTGAATCAAGCGTTACCCCTTGACCCTTATGGTTCAGCCGTGGTTGAGATACGGCCGAGGGAGATAATCACCTCAGCCGAACCGCTAACCGTCTCTACAGAGGTTGCAGACCGGATAGCTGTGGCGCGCTTGCCGGACGAGAGCGAGGCCGATTTTTTAGTCCGGCAAGCCGGGGTGATTCCGGCTGCGACGGAGAACATAATTACCCCCTTGCCCGCCGAACCAGAATCATCATTGGTCGCTATTGATTATATGAACAATCCCTATCGCTTCGGGGTTGAGACATACCGTCGCCTATCCTGTAAAGAAAATCCTTTTCTGGCGATTCTTTATGTCACTGTTTTGGACCGCAGCGGACAGCCGCTGGATGGTATTAATCTGCTGTTTAACACGCCTGACGGTCAGAATCCGGTTTACAGCGCGTCCGGCGAAAAAGGGCCGGGCCGGGCAGAGTTTACCCTGATAGGCTACGCCCCGCCGGGCGAGCGGCGGGAGTGGACGGTGGAGATACCCGGCAGCGCCGGGGGAAGCCCCCGGGTGTTTGGGATTCGGACAGATTTACCGGACGATCCCTGCCCGGAGGGAACCAACCGCACCGGGCATTATTCGTATCGGGTCGTTTTTCAGGAGGGCGCGCCCAGGGGAATACCCTATCCCCGCCGGCCTCTGGAAATCATTCCGGCCAGGTGGCGATTCCCATCTCCTCGACAATGGGGCGAAACAACCGGACCGATTCCGTTGCCGGAATGGCCTCGCCCCAAAGGCGACAACGGCCGGGGGTTACACTATATTCCGACCGGGTATTTTGGCGAAGATAACGGCTATATGCTGGATTTACTATTGCGCTACCACATGGCTGAAGAAATGGATATGCGCTGGGTAACTGTGTATTTCAAGGATGAAGTCCAGCTGCGCCGAATTGCCGAGGTCATTCGGGACAGCGGTATGGCCGGCGTTTTTCGCTATGACCTGGTTCCATACCAGGATTATCCCCCCCACCTTATTAAACAACACCTTGATATTTTGCGGGAGTATGGCTTGCCGCCCTACATACAGCTATACAATGAGCCAACCGTCGGCCAGGAATGGCGCGATCAGGGAGAAGATTTGGAACTTTATCGCAGTAAATTTATCGCCGCCGCCGATGAGGTCTACCGGCAAGGAGGATATGTTGGTTTTCAGGATGTTGACGTGGAGAGCTTGCGGGCGCTGCTGGGTAGTATCAAAGCCCAGGGTAAGAATTACCTGTTTGATGTCGCTTTCTTTGTGCCGCATTGCTACGGCAGCAATCACCCGCCGGCTTACCCTTACGACGAGCGCAACCAGGCCGACAACCCCGGCGCAACGATTTACGACGATTACCAGGTCAGCGTGTTATGTTTCCTGAAATTTGCCCAGGTGTGGGAGGACGAGGTTGGTTTTACGCCGCCAATGATTATGGGAGAGGGCGGTTGGGCTACCAGCATTATGGAAGACCCGCGCTATCCCCGCGTAACAATGCAGAATCACGCCGGCCGGCACGTTGAAATGTTCGACTGGTTCCGCGCCGGCGTCCTGTCGAACGGCGAGCCGCTGCCGGATTACCTGTTTGCCGTCACGCCCTGGTTAGTTTACGCCGACTACCAGATGCACTTCGAGGAGAACGCCTGGTTTTATAGCCGGTTGACCGGGACAAAACACGAAACAGTTGAGGGAGTAAGGGCCATACCTTACTTTGTAAGGAAATTTAGTTGGGAAGGGGGAACAGCAACGCCATGAAAATTCCGGCAGCCATAATAGCCGGCCTGTCGTTTTTATTGATGTCCTTCCTGGGTCTTGGAAGGGGCGGCAATGAAGGGGCAATATCCCCGTATGCGATCACAACCGGAGACAATATTACGCTGGATTTTACCAGCGCCTATACCGGGCAGGGGGTTGTGGCCGGGGAGAAAATCACTTTTACCGTAACGATTACCAACCAGGATGTTGTCTCGCGCAACCTGTACTTCTATAACGACATCCCGGCGGGGTTGCTTCATATTGCCCATAGCCCCAACCTTAGTTATACGACCGTTTTGACCTGGAGCGATGTTCTGACCAGCGCCGGCAGCGCTCGATTCACATATACCTTGCAGGTGACCGAAACCGGCAATCTTGACGACATTCCGGTAACGGCCAGAGTCTTTAACCAGTCCGGAGGAGCGCAACTGGTTTCTGAGAATATCATTCTCAGCCAGGTGAAATACGTTTCCTATCTACCGTTAATTTTCAAACAAGGCGACAATTCTTCACCCTCTCCTACCCCGACGCCGGTGGGAGCGATAAAGGTCGCGCCTGTTCGCGGCGGCACGCTCCAGAGCCAGTCAGATAATTACTCAACAGCGCTGGCCGGAGGCGGATTTGTTGCCGGCTCAGATGTAATAGACATAACCCCGCCGGCGCAGTTGCCTTATCTGAACTTCTCTCTCATTCAGTGCCGATTCAACGACCTGGTTTATATAGTCCACCGCAACTATTTTGAGTTCGACACATCCTCTATTCCGGCAAATTTCAATGCGGCCAGGCTGGAATTCTACCATTACACCGCTTATCCCGGGCCGCCGGCGCACGTTGTCAATGTCTACCGGGGAACATGGACAACGTTGTTGTTGGTGAGCGACACTACCCAGCTGGACCCGGCCATCTGGAATGAACAGGGGGCCATGGTCGGGCAGTCGCCAGGCACAACCGGCTCATCGTCGGTATTGGGCGCGGTCAATATTCCAAAGTCGTATATCAATACAGGCGGCGTCACAAAAATTGCTCTCAAAACATCAACCGAGGGGGGGGGCGCGCCTCTGTCTGACAGTTGTTTTGGCGGCGGGCAGGCAGGGCTGGGAGGAGGTATAAGTATCCCTTATTTGTATATTGACCCTTAAGGGGTTTGTTTGCCGGAAGGCTGAAAAACTATGAAGAATCATAACAAAAAATATCTAATCCTGTCAGGAATTATATCTATCTCAGCTCTGATATGGATAGCGTGGGTATTTACTCTCTACGCCGCGCCGCCGGATATTAGAGTTGGGTTGATTTTATCAAAAAATCCTCAAGAAATTGGGGCAGATAACTTTCTCTATAATTCAGCAGGGGTGATGAAACGCGAAATGCTTAATCGGCGGAAACAGGTGGAAATTTCTTATGCCCAGGAAGCTTACCAAAATCAGGCGACGGTTGCCGCCAACATGTTTGGCGAGGGCAGCTATGACCTGGTTGTTCTTTCTGATGAAATCTACTGTGATGCAGCCGAGGCTGCCGCCGGTCGCTATGCTGAAACAATCTACATAGTAATTGGAGACTGTGAGGAAAAGGAAAATGAAAAAAACCTTGCAACCTTACATTTTCGCTACGACGAATTGGGAGAGGCGGCCGGACAGGTAATGGCCCGCCGCTCAAATTCCGGCAAATTGCTTTATATGACCGGCGATGGTAAAAACCGGCGCAATCAATTGATTGTGGCCGGATTGAAACGAGGAATAAAGAGCGTCAATCCTGACGCTCAACTAAATGTCGTCCGGGATGTTCAAGATTCCGGCAGCGCAATGCGAATCCTGGAGAGGGCGATGGATAAAGGAGTTGACGTTATCAATCTGGACCTGCCCCGCCAAACGTTGTTGGATGCGTACCGGGTTATCCAACAACGAGGGAAACACGCCTCTAACTGGAATCTGGACCTGTCGCCGTTGTATCCCGAGACTACGCTTGGCTCATACAACCCGGATGTGGCCTCGGTTATGGCCTGGACCATTGTCGAACTGGATAATGACCGCCTGGCCGGAAAACGGTATAGCCTGGGGCTTGGCCAGAACGCCTTGAATATTACGCCGATTTACAATTTGCCTGACAGCGAGATTCAGGCCGTGCATGAGGCAATACAAAAAACTCACGACCGGGGGTGGCGCGAATGAGGCGAAATATCATCATTGTTGCCGTTAGCCTTGTCATTATCATCATTGCCGGATTATTGTATACGGCGGGTTATTCGCCCACCCGGACGGCTGCCGGCCCTCCTACGCCTGATCCAACGCTCTTTGCGCCAAACGTTGCCGGCCTGGGCTACGCCATACCTGGAGATTATCTCACGGTAAGCGGTTCGTCTACAGGGGATGGTCAGATTGAAGTGGTATTCCGCGTTGCCAATCCTGATCCTGATTTTCAGATAAATCTGGTCGTTTATATCCCCAAGCCTGAAAACGTTGAGCTTGCGTCATACGCCAATATTATGCCGGTCAGTAAAATTCGGTGTTGTCCCTGATTTGCCTTGATTAACTTGTTCGAGAGAAGGGAACAAGTGTTCGATTTCGGATAAGGTTTCAAGAAAGTGAAATGGGACGCGATATGATAAAAGTTCAGTGGTTGTCCAGACGTGATCAGTAATGCCG
>JAJRVO010000073.1 GCA_024277275.1 Chloroflexota bacterium | reverse complement strand
TCGGCCGGCCTCTCCGGCCCAGTAATCGGCCTCGCGCAGCAAATCGGCTACGTTTTGCATACGGGTCGAGAGCTTTTGGGTGTGTTCCACCAGCCGGGCGCTGTGTTCAAGCACCCGCGCCACTGCGGCCCTGTCAAGGTGGCGCATGTCTTCTTTATCGGCCAGCGTGCCGATTAGCCGGGCGTAGAGCATATTGTTGCCGGAATTGCGGGGCATCTCCTCGGCAAAATCGACCACTACCTTGAACAACTCGCCAAAGTCCGGGTCAGACCGGTGAAGGTTGTAGTACATCATCCGGTCGCCAAGCAAAATAATTTTGACCGAGAGGGGGATAGGCTCCGGGCTAAGCGAGATAATGTTGGTCATACCCGATACCTGGGCCGGGGTCTCAATGCTAATCTGGCGAGCGCGTAAGGCGCGTTTAAGTTGTTCCCAAACGTAGGGTTCCCGCAGCACTTTGAGCGTGTCCAAAATCAGGTAGCCGCCATTGGCCTGGTGCAACGCGCCCGATTTAATCAGGTTAAAGTCCGTCACCAGCGCGCCCGATTGGGCCATCGTATGCTCAACCTGACCAAACAGGTGGGCGTAAGTGGGGTGGTCTTCGTAAATTACGGGCGCGCCCTCGGTGGCCTGGTTGTTGACCAGCACGTTAACCTGGTAACGACGCGACGAGGGCGGTCCCTGCGCGGAACGGGGCAGGGGTAAGCCGGACGACAGGCTGTCCGCCCCATCCTCCTCCAGCTTGCGGAAATCATTTACATTTTCAACCACGTCTGCCTGCACATCATCCAGATAAGTCACAACATCGGCCAGAGCGTCGTACTTTTGGCGCAGCTTGTCAATTAAATGACCCACAGCCAGGGTAGCGACTTCGCGGTTGAGGGCCAGTATCCGCTGCCGTTGCTCCCCCTCCCACAGTTGAATCTGTTGCATCGTGGCCTGAAGCCGCTCTTCCAGAGTTGAGGCCGCCTTTTTTAGTCGCGCCTGATCCTCCTCCGGCAATTTCTGAAAATCATCGGGGCTAATGACTTCTCCTTGATGCAGCGGCGCAAAGCCCCAGCCCGCCTGGGAGCGCATTAAGGCCATCTCTTGTTTTTTGGCCTCTATCTGGAGTTGGTTAAAGGCTTGCTCGTGCCGGGCTTTGAACTCCTCGGCAATGGCTTGCTCCTTAAGCTGGTAATCTTCGCTCTCAAAGGCAGCCGGGATAACGCTGCGCAATTCCTTAACCAGGTTTTGCATATCGTTACACAGAACCAACCCCTGGCCGGGTGGAAGTTGCAGAGCGCGGGGTTTATGGGGCTGCTCAAAGTTGCTGACATAGCACAGGTCATCCGGCACCGCTTCCGTGGCCGATTTAATCTCAAGGTACTGGCGGATGACGGTGTATTTGCCCGTGCCGTGCGAACCCATCGCAAACAAATTGTATCCCTCGCGCCGGATGCTGATACCAAAACGCACCGCTTCCACCGCCCGCTTCTGGCCGATAATTTCGGTTAACGGCTCTAACTCGGCTGTTGTTTTAAAGGTAAATTGTTCCGGATCGCAGTAGTGACACAGCACTTCCGGCCCTAAAGGTTGAATGTTGTTCATCACTTATACCTCATCTTCCAGGATTTCAAAAACTTCTTCCCGGCTGGCCAATCCCTCAGATTCACCCTCTTTGATGGCATTCACCAGCGCAAAAACCTCAATGATTTCGGCAAATAGATCATAGAGTAAATCTTTTCGCTCTTTAAGCTATTCTTGAATAGCTTGCTTAAAGATATTTTTGATCTGGTTTTCATCAATGGCTGTGTATGACATAGCTGTCTCCTAACCTTTACGTATCTTGGATTATACCACAATCACATTTCAGAAATAGAACCCACCATCTCAACTCTATAAGGCAACTACATTTCGCCCAAAATCTGACGGTAGACGTCAACCGTATTGGCGGCAATAGCGGCCTGAGTGTAGTGGTCGGCAATACGCCGGCGGCCTTTTTGGCGAAGTTCTTCGCGGAGAGACACGTCATCAAGCAGGTGTTGTAGTTGGGCTTGAAGCTCCTCCACGTCACCCTCGGCAAAGGTCAGGCCGGCCTCGCCAATAACTTCCGGGATGGCCCCGGAACGAGCGCCAACGGTGATGACATCGCAAGCCATAGCCTCAATCAGCACCCGGCCAAATTGCTCTTTCCAGTTTGACCTGGTTAGGGAGGGCAGCGTCAGCACGTCGAGGCCGCTGAAGTAGTGGGGCAGGTGGCCGGACGGCATCTTGTGTTCAAAAGTCACTCGCGGAGCAATGCCAAGCCACTGGGCCACATTTTCCAGCCGCTTCCGGTCGGGACCGTCGCCCAGAATTTGCAGATTCCAGGGGCCGACCAGTTTGCTGGCCGCGTGGAGCAGGATTTCAATGCCTTTCTCTTCGACCAGTCGCCCCACGTAACCAATCACCAGGGCCGGTTGACTGGGGCGGCGAGCGGTGCGGTGTTTAAACACGCTGACCCTGCCCTGCTTGGTCACCCGCTTGCGGCGATAGTAGATGGAGGGGTCAACCCCAAATTGGGGGATGTGGTACATCGGGCCACGGTAGCCCTTGCGCTCCCATACGTCCGCCGCTTCGCTGTTGCCAACCAGCAGAGCGTCGGCCCGTTTAAGAACGTAGCGCTCCATCAGGCTGAAAGGGGGCGGGTAGCGGCGCAACAGGTTTTGCCAGCTAAAAACCACCGTGCGCGCCCCCGCCGATTGGGCCAGCCACATCGCCTGAAAGGTAGCCAGATTGTAAGGCTCCTCGTCAATGTGAAAAACATCGGGCCGCTCCTGGCGAATAATACGCCTGAGTTTAGGATAAAAATGGAGATGAAAGTGGCCGTTAAAGGCAATGGGGCTAACAACCAATTGGTAGCCCCTGGTATAAGCCCTTTCCAGGCGGGTGGGATTGCCCGGCTCATCCCACGAGGGAGGCACGACCACGGTCAATTCGATCCCGTCAATGGCGGCTATTTCTTCCAATTTTTTTTGATATGCGCCCACAATACAGGCTTTGGAAAGCATTAATATTTTCATCAGTGTTTTTGGCGATAACCTTTGACAGTATAGTCCACCGTAAAAGTTTTGCCTGACCTTTCCGTAATTCGTAACGAGTAACAAGTAACGAGTAACGAGTAACAATGAATTACGTTTACTTGTTACGCATTACTCGTTACTTACTCACCGCATCCCGATACGCTTGCAACGTCTCTGCCGCCGTCTTTTCCCAACTAAACTTGTCGACCTGCTGAAAACCGCGCTCAGCCATGTCATCGTTACTGTTTTGCTCGGTGCAGAGCATAATGATGGGGGCAGCCATATGCCTGGTGTCATCGGGGTCGACCTGGTAAGCGGCGGCTCCGGCCAATTCAGGGATAGAGGCGGCGTTGGTGGTTACAACGGGCGTACCGCAAGCCATCGCCTCTAGTACAGGTAGGCCAAAGCCCTCGTAACGGGAGGGATAAACAAAGACTGTGGCCGCTCCATACAGCAACGGTAAATCTTCTTCGGCAATCCAGCCGGGGGTGACAATGTACGCCTCAATGCCTAACTCGCGGGCAATACGCATTGGGTCGGGAAAGAAGGGCGAGTCGCGCTTGGGCAACCGCCCGGCCAAAACCAATGGATACGTCTCTTGCAGCGTCGCGCTGACCCAGGTAAAGGCGTGCAGCAGAGCGCTGATATTTTTGCGCGCATCGTAGCCGCCCAGATACAGCACAAACTCTTCGGGCAGGTTGTACTTTTCTTTAATGGCCTCAATCTGGTTCCAGGTTTGGGGCGGGCGATAGTGGGGGGCCGGAGCCAGGTAAACCACGCGTACCCGTTCCTCAAGCACATTGAGCGTGTCCAAAATATCCCGCTTGCTGGCTTGCGAGTCGGCCAGAATAATTTTGGCCTGCGGCGCGGCGGCAGCCACCAGCGAGGTGTACAAGCGCACTCGCCAATTGCCGCGATATTTGGGCAGAACTATTG
>JAJRVO010000719.1 GCA_024277275.1 Chloroflexota bacterium | reverse complement strand
CCGCTTAAGGCCTTTTGGTATAATCCTTTGGGATCGCGGCGTTTGCACACCTCAAGATCGCACTTAACAAATACTTCAAAGAAACGACTCTCTGGCAACAAAGAGCGAGCAAAGTCTCGATCAGCCTGGAATGGGGAAATAAAGCTGCATAGGGCAATATTACCATGTTCAAAACCCAGCCGGGCCACCTCGGCTACCCGACGAATATTCTCTTTACGATCAGTATTGGAAAAACCCAGGTCTCCGTTAAGGCCGTGGCGTAAGTTATCACCATCCAATAACACCGTTCTACAACCCAAGTTAAACAATTGCTGCTCTACCTTTTTGGCTACGGTAGACTTGCCCGAACCGGACAGCCCCGTAAACCAAAGAACCGCCGCCCGATGGCCGTTCTGTTGTTCGCGCATTTCCCTGGTAATACCAACCTTCTGCCAGCTCACATCCGTAGACTTTTTGCGTCCGGCTGCCGCCTCGGGGTCTACCACAGTTTCTTCAACCTCAACCAAATCACCTATCCGGCGCGATTTACCCCTAATCATCCCCGCCGCTACCGTCACATTGGTATGCGGGTCGATAAGAATAAAACTGCCCGTACTGCGATTGAGTTGGTATCGATCATAGAACAGCGGTTGGGTGGTTGTTAGTTGAATGCGGCCAATTTCGTTCAATTCCAGGGTTTCAGTCGATTCCCGGTGCATTGTGTCAACATCAATTTTATAGTTTAACTCTGAAACAAAGGCTTTTACCAGACGAGTTGTGTGCTGAACCCAATACGTGCCCTGCGGATTTAGCGGCGTTTCGCTCATCCAACAAATGGTGGCGTCAAGCTGGTTGCTCTTTTGGGGCAGGTTGCGTTTGCGCACAATCATATCACCCCGGCTAATATCAATCTCGTCCTCTAAAGTCAGCGCCACCGAATCGCCGACGGCCGCTTCCGGTAATTTGCCATTGAGGGTGACAATAGATTTTATCCGGCTGCTCAACCCCGAAGGGAGCGCTACAATTTCCTCGCCCCGGGCAATGCGTCCAGATACAATTTGACCCGCAAAGCCGCGAAAATCCTGGTTGGGCCGGATTACATACTGCACCGGAAAACGAAAATCGACCAGATTACGACTAGCCCCAACGTTGACATTTTCCAGGTGATGCAGCAGGGTTGAACCATCGTACCAGGGCATATGCTCGCTTTTTTCAACCACGTTATCCCCGTGCAAAGCCGAAATTGGGATAAAGACGACATCTTGCACAGAGAGTTTAGCCGCAAACTCTTTGTAATCGGCCATAATCTGATTGTAAACGGCTTGATCGTAATCAACCAAATCCATCTTGTTAATGGTGACGACAAGATGGGGAATTTGCAACAACGTGGCCAAAAAACTGTGTCGTTTGGATTGAGTCACCACCCCTTTACGGGCATCGATGAGAATAATTGCCAGCTCTGCTGTGGAGGCGCCGGTTACCATATTGCGAGTGTACTGGATATGACCGGGTGTATCGGCAATAATAAACTTGCGTCTGGGTGTGGCAAAATAGCGATAAGCAACATCAATTGTAATTTTCTGCTCTCGCTCGGCTCGTAAACCATCCATTAGCAGGGCCAGGTCAACGTATTCATCTCCGCGCTTCTGGCTGGCTTGCTCAACAGCTTCAATTTGATCCTCAAAAATGGCTTTTGAGTCGTAAAGCAAACGTCCAATCAGCGTGCTTTTACCGTCGTCGACGCTGCCGGCTGTTGTAAATCGTAGCAGGTCAACGGAAAGGTCTGCATCATACTGAGTCGATATATTTTCTGACACGCTTTGTTTTTGTGTACTTGAGGTTACTTGTTCAAATATTGTAGCCATATATTATGAATACCCTTTGTAACTACTCAGCTATACCCTGTAAAGTAGCCTGAAGGCCGGTAATTAGTAATTGGTAATTAGTAAATTGCTCCAATCTCCAATTACTAATTACCAATTACCCTCAATCAAGCGCCTTGTCTGGGCCAGGCTGAGTAGTTACCATCCTTTAAAAATACCCTTGCTTTTTTCGATCTTCCATTGCAGCTTCCGAGCGTTTATCATCTGTCCTGGCTCCACGTTCTGTAACCCGGGCAGAGGCAACTTCTTGAATAATCTCATCCAGACTGTTAGCCACCGATTCCACCGCGCCGGTACAGGTCATATCACCAATTGTTCTAAAACGAACCACTTTTTCTTCAATCTTCTCATTATTGACGGGTTTAACAACTTCTGACGCAGCCAAAAGCACGCCGTCTCGATTTATGATATTGCGCCGGTGAGAGAAATAGAGCGAGGGTATTTCTATCCTCTCAGTTTGGATATATTGCCAAATATCCAGTTCTGTCCAGTTGCTTAACGGAAAAACACGAAAATTCTCGTTAGCGTGTTTGCGGCCGTTATACAGATGCCACAGTTCCGGCCGCTGATTTTTGGGGTCCCATTGCCCAAATGCATCACGATGGGAAAAGAAGCGTTCTTTAGCTCGAGCTTTCTCTTCATCGCGTCTGGCCCCTCCCAGTGCGGCCTCAAACTTAAATTCCGCCAAAGCGTCCAACAAGGTCACAGTCTGTAAACCGTTCCGGCTGGCGTAGGGACCTTTTTCCTCCACTACCCGACCCTGGTCAATAGAATCCTGCACGTATCGCACAATCAACCGGGCGTCAATCTTTTCCATCAACCGGTCTCTAAAGGCCAAAGTTTCAGAAAAGTTGTGTCCTGTATCAATATGAAGAAATGGAAAAGGTGTCCTGCCGGGATAAAATGCCTTTCTAGCCAAATGCGCCATAACAATGGAATCTTTGCCCCCGGAAAAAAGCAAAACAGGCCGCTCAAATTGGCCCGCCACTTCGCGGATAACAAAAATTGCTTCAGATTCTAGCTGTTTTAAATGGGAACGAATATATGAGATCATATTTTTTGCACCTCATCCAAACAGGCTTTCAGTTGTTCGGCCAAGACTCGGGCGTGGGGTTCTTTGAGGAGACCGGAGGTAGAACCGGTTACTTTTTTAACCTCCACCCCTCCGACAGCATACTCACCCCAACCCAATTGAGGGTCAAATGAGCAGAATAAGGGCTGTCTGGGCGTGCGAAACACAGTGATACGACCAGGATAGACTTGGGGTACGTAGTTTTGAACGGCTTGTCTGTTTACTCTGGCTATTTTTCTCTGAAGAATATCATAGGATCGGGGTACGCCATTGTTATCCAACAGCGCCAGGTCGTGCTCATTGATCAACTCGCGACCATGCTTCTCAAATCGCTCTTTGGCAGTCAGCAGCATTTTGGGTAGCTTCACCTTTTGCAAAAGACGACCAAGCACCTTGGCGGGACGCAATTGCAGTTGTAGGTGATAAACCATACGGGCCAGTTCCAGGCGTAAACGGTCATTGAGCCAATAGGGCAAATTCTTTACAAAGCCAATCAAGAATCCCGGATTAAGGGCAAACTTGTAATAATCTCGATTAGGCGCATGATTCATCACCCCCAAGAAAGCTACTTTATCCCCCTGCCCCCGTAGTTGTTGAGCCACTTCAAACGCGGTGACGCTCCCTGGGCCAAAGCCTGCCAAATAATAAGGTCCCTCAGCTTGAATGGCGCGAATCTCTTTAATGTAATCAGCCGCCATCGCTTCAATTTCGGT
>JAJRVO010000718.1 GCA_024277275.1 Chloroflexota bacterium | reverse complement strand
TTAAGTAATGAGAATTAAATAACTGTCCCTCAACATTGTAATTGGTAAATGGTAATTGGTTATTAAGCCAATCCCTAATTACTAATTACCATTTACTGCGCTCTGAAATGAGACAGTTATTTAATCCCGATTCCTAAGGAGCAGGTTGGGTTGAACCAAAACCATCTGACAATTCAGACTATGTTGGGTTTCATTACCTGCTTTTAAACCTAATTTTGAGCAAAACCCAACACGCTTTTGGACGAATCGTCCACGTTTTATCCATTCAGCCCAACCTACTATCTGTTATTCCGTCATCTCTAACCCGTCTTGAGTGTGCCAATTAAAAAGACCGCACCAATTGCCAGGTGCGGTCTTTTATTAGCAAGGCCAAGATGATGTGTCACCTCTTAATTTGTTACGATGCTTGCTTTCCCCGGCGCACAGCCACAAAACCGCCAACAACCATAAGCAAAATTAAACCGGCGGCCGCAATGATGTAAGTTACATTTATCTCACTTGCAGCTTGACCAGATACAGGCAGTACCATTTGAGTATCAGCCGACTCGCTGTCTGACGGAGTTGGAGCCGCTACAACCTCGGCAGGGGTTTCTTTGGCAGGTTCCGCTGTAGCGCCCTCTTCGGCAGGAGCCATAGCAGCCTCGATTGCTTCTTCTGCTGCAGGCTCCATTACCGGCTGCAAACGAGCAGGGTCGGTTAGGGGCAACCCACCCGTATCGGTCCCGATTCGCGCATCGCCTTTGGTGGTATTGATAAAGAGCCTGCCGTTGCCGGCATAGTCAAATTCATACACGTTACCGGCTTCAACTTCTATACCGTAAGTTGCGGCCCTTTCTTCTCCTAGCCCAACCACCGTACCACGATATTCACAAGGTATCAGGGTAACATCAACATATGGGCAAAGCGGATTATCCTGAGCTTTGGCCTTCAGCTCTAAATTGTCAGCGCTACAATTGCCCAACCCCTCGTAGTCAAATTTTATATCAAGTCCGGTACAATTTTTAATGCGAGCCAGACCATGTGATAAGGGTGGATAAAGGAAATTGGCCTCTTCTGCGGCATGAGCCAATGGAGCGCCCAAATTATTAAAGATGGTAAACGCCGGACCTTCAAAATCGGTGTAGTTGCTATCAGAAGTCACTTTTCGGATGATAACCTGGTAATCGCCATCCTCAAAAGTTCTGGTGTCCAGACGAGCCAGATTGCCGTTGATAACTGGAGCGTGAACCGTGGCTGCCCAAATCATATTATCCCCTGATTTAAGAAAGATGTCAGCTTTCAAGAAATCAAGAAAATCAGTCGCGCCGGTCAGCGTAATCACACCCGATACAGTTTCATCTTCTGCCGGGTTCATGACAAACAACGTCTCTGGCTCTTGAGCCAAAACTACAGCCCCGTTGATTGTAACCGCCAAGAGCGCGGCAATCACTACCGTCATTACAATGTATCGCGCAGGATAGCTAGTCATAACACACCCCTTTTCCAAAAGATTGTTTCTGTTGTCCATAACCAGGACAAACCAGAACCAAATAGGCGGGGAAGTAAGAAGTAAGGAGTAAGAAGTAAGGGAAAAAACTCTACTCCCTACTCCCTACTTCCTACTCCCCGGATAATCTATATTTTCTTGCCCAAAAGCAAAGACTCAAGTGTTAAGATACTAAATAGGATGACATAAGGATTTCACATAAGATTATATCATAAGAGTAATATTATGAGAAGTCTATGGCGATGATTTGGCAGGAGGCGCTTCATCTTCAAAAATTAAGCGGGTACGTTCAATTTCGGTCCAGTTATTATCCAAACCCAAAGCCTTGAGGACCGCTTCGGGGCGCAGGTTGCCAAATTGACCCGCCGTCAGGCGCATTTGAAGATGCGCTTCACCATCGGCTGCCGAGTCAAGATGCAAGCGATGCAGCCAGGGGCGTAGGTCAAACTCTTCGTCTTGCTTGCGCCGGCGACGAATTTGGATGACCTTATCGGCGGCCAGCAAATCATCAATGCGCCCGGCTAAATCACCAGCCGATAATTCGGTTTCTACCGTTACCCGGTACTCGGCCTGACGCAGTAATTGCTGCAACGTGGAGGATTTGAGGGGAACTTCTTGGATGGAATGTAAGCCTATTCCAACAGGCAGCGCAACTTTTATCCGGGTCCGGGCGTCATCGGGGTCAACAGGTTCGACGACAATAATATCCACCACTTCAGCCGCGCCGGTTGCGCCCAGCGGCAACCCTGATGCAAACTGTATTTTGGGACGGGGATTAAAACCTTGTGAATAGGCCAGCGGAATTTGCGCCCGGCGTAACGCTCGTTCCCAGGCCAAACTTAAATCCAGATGCGATATATACTTAACCTGTTTTTTTTTGGCAAAGACAAGCCTCAGCCGATGTCTGGACGGTTGGTTGGGATCGGTCATGATTGTCCGTTCATAATGTCTCGCAGCAGCAGGCGCGTGGTTTCAGAAACGGGCAGGTCGGGGTTTTCCATCTCCGACAGGGTAAACCAGCCGGCATCGCTTACATCGTCGGAAGGACGCAGCGGTTGAGTTGGGTTAAGCGCTCTGGCCAGCAAATCAACAATAACATAATGATATTTCACCCTGCCTGACTCATCGCGTTGAATGCCGTCAAACGTGTGAATCACTTCACCGGCCTCAATGCGCAAGCCCGTTTCCTCCATTACTTCGCGCTCGGCGGCAGCTTGCAAGGTTTCGCCCAACTCCACGCCGCCCCCAGGAATGGCCCACATACCTTTGGCCGGAGCTTGACCCCGCAAAACCAGCAAAACTTTATTTTGATAAAAAACCACTGCGCCTACAGCCACCCGAGGCGCGTCCGGGTATACTTTACTTGCCATCCGGCATATATTACCAACGTTTTATTTTGTAAGCAAACCCTTGTGAGACTGAATTCATAAATCTTTGCTGTCCCCCTCAAGTCGTGTTACAATATTTTAACTATTAGGTTAGTGGCTGGTGGGTAGTGGTTAGTGGCTGGTGGGTAGTGGTTAGTGGGTTGGTGGGTAGTGGTTAGTGGCTGGCGGTTACTAATCACCAATCACCAATCACCAATCACCAATCACCAATCACTAATTACCAATCACCAATCACCAATCACCAATTACTAATTACCAATCACCAATCACCAATCACCAATTACTAATTACCAATTACCGATCATTGACACCGCTGGTTAGGAGAAACTTACCGATGGAACCGCCCCATCTATCATCTCAACTTGACTTTTTGGAGCAGATGTATCAAAAAGCTCAGGGAACAATTGCCAAGCTGCAACAACGGGTCGAGACCCAAGAATATGAGTTGCAGGAACAAACTCATCGCATTCAGAAACTAGAAGAAGATTTGGCTCAATCCCAGGCCCAACTGGCTCAAGCGCCCCAAATTGACGAGCGCCTGGAATATTTTAAAGAAGAACTTTTGCAAATTGTAGAGCGGCGTTATGGGCGTCGCCAACCGGCAGTTCCGGAATCTGGCAACAGCTTGACGATGCAACAGTTGGATAATCACACCCAAACTCTCAAGGAACTACGGCGAGAAATTGAAAAATTACAGCGATACGGCGACCAAATTTCGCTGGCCCGCACCGAAACGACTCGCTTGAATAAAGAAGTTCGGCAGTTTCAAGCCGGTATGGATAATCTAAGCAAAGAGCTTGATGAGCGCACTAAACCCCTCACATACGTAGAAGAACAACGTCACGCCCAGGCCCGCTCGCTGGCAGAACTGCAAGCCGAACTGCCGGACCTACACAAGAAAATAGAAACCAGTTTGACCAAAACCCAACTGCTTGAGCAAAAAATCCCCCAATTTGCCAAGTACGAAGCGGCCCTGGATGGTCTTAGAGAAGAGATACGCCGCCATCGCGAGCATATCGATTTTCAGGCAGCCGAACGCGAACGCCAGCTTAAAGGCTGGACCGAATTGGCCGAAGACACAGATCGCCGTATGCAAGAAAATGAGAGATTGCTGGAAAAATACACCGAGCATTACCAGCTTAACAAACGGGCGCTGGCATCGTTGCAGGATTTTCAGGAGAGCCTTCAACGCGAGCAACATCGCTTTGGCGAGTTACAACGCCTGTCTGAAGAGCGGCAGCGGGCCGAAATGGAAAACTTCCGGGCCGACCACGAGCAACGCTGGCAAAAGCAAAATATGGAACTCCAGCCTCAGCTTGGAGATTTTCAAAAAAGTATGGCTGCCATACAGCAACGCCTGGACCAAATGGCTAAGTTAAATCAGAGCCTTGAAGACCAAATGAACATTGTACTCCAAATTCTTGAAGAAGATATTCAAGCGCGCGCCTTGGCCATAACCGGCTGGCAAGAGCGTTTTGAAGCATTAGCCAACGGGCAGGCTTAACCTATGAGAGTTATCGGCACGGCAGGCCATGTTGATCATGGCAAATCTACTCTGGTCAAGGCCATGACCGGCATTGACCCTGATCGACTGAAAGAAGAAAAGCAGCGGGCTATGACCATTGATTTGGGCTTTGCCTGGCTCACGTTGCCCTCGGGCGAGCCGGTGGGGGTGGTTGACGTGCCCGGCCACAAGGACTTCATAAAAAATATGCTGGCCGGCGTGGGGGGAGTAGACGCCGCCCTGTTTGTGGTTGCCGCCGACGAAGGCGTAATGCCCCAAACCCGCGAGCATCTGGCTATTTTGGATTTGCTGGAAATCCCCCGGGGCGTCATTGCCATTACCAAAGTTGATATGGTTGACGACGAGGATTGGCTGGAGTTGGTCCAGGCCGACGTCGCCGAAACAGTAGCCGGCACTATTTTGGCCGACGCCCCGATGATTCCCGTCTCTGCTCTTGAGGGCGACGGTCTTGAACAATTGCTGGAGACTCTGGACCAACTGCTGGCCCAAACGCCGCCCAGAGCCAACCGGGGGCGACCTCGCCTGCCTATTGACCGCGTTTTCTCCATCAGCGGCTTTGGGACCATTGTCACCGGAACCCTGCTCGACGGCCAATTGCAGGTGGGGCAGGAGGTCGAAATTTTGCCCCAACGCCTTAAAAGCCGTATCCGGGGCTTGCAATCTCACAAACAAAGCGTTGAGCTGGTCGACCCCGGCTCCCGCACCGCCGTTAACCTGACCGGCGTCAGCGTTGACCAGTTATCCAGGGGCAGCATTGTCACCACGCCCGGCTGGCTGGAACCCTCTCAACTCATCGACGCTTACCTCAGGTTGCTGCCGGACGCGCCCAGGCCGCTTCAGCACAACCAAGAGATTGAACTATTTACCGGAGCCACCGAAATTAGCGGCTATACCCGGTTGTTGGAGGCAAGAAAATTGGAGCCGGGGCAAGAAGGTTGGGTGCAGCTTCGCCTGCGAGAGCGCATTCCGGTGGTTAAGGGCGACCACTTTATTGTGCGCCAACCTTCTCCTTCAATTACCATCGGTGGCGGGGTAATTGTCGACGCCTTGCCTCGTCGTCGTCATCGCCGCTTCCGTAAGGAGTTAATCAGCCGGCTGGAAACGCTTTTGGCCGGCACCCCAGAAGACCTTATTCTGGCCGAGCTGGACCGGCGCGGGCCGCTTCCGGCCCATACGGCTATTGCAGAGAGCGGTATCCACACCACTACCGCATCAACCGCCCTGGCAACGCTGTTAAAAGGAGATGAGGTTTTTATTTTATCTGCGCCCGGCAAAAAAATGACAGCCGAGCAGCTTGGTCACAAGGCGACAGGCAAAGTATTGGTTGCCTCGCGGGCGGGTTGGGCCGCATTACTGAGTCAAATTAAAACCACCCTGACCGATCATCACCAGCGTTTCCCCCTCCGCATCGGCATACCGCGTGGAGAATTGAAAAGTCGCCTGAAATTGGAAACCAAACTTTTTAACGAGGCTCTTGAGCGAGCGCAGGCCGAGGAAGCAGTGGTCGCTACAGAGA
>JAJRVO010000717.1 GCA_024277275.1 Chloroflexota bacterium | reverse complement strand
TGGGCTGGTTTTTGCCGGCTTAAGAGCAGAATTGGCAGAATTAACGAATCAAAATTCTATCATTCTGGAAATTCTGCTCTTAAATACCCGCAATTGCAACAATTTTTACACCCTAATTGTCAAACCGGGAATTGCTGCTGCGCTGACGCCCTCCAGGTTTTCCGGCGGGGTATTGGTGGGGATAACGCAGGCAGGAGCCAAAATTAAACGTTGCCCGCCGGTTGTCTCAATGGTCTCTTGAGCTTGAGCGATAATTTCCTCTGGGGAGCCGTCTTCCAACAGATTTCTGTCCAGGCCCGTCATCAAGGTTTTATCGGTCAGGGTCAAGGCTTCCGCTAACGAGGGGGCGGTCTCGTGAGTGTGCCAACTGACAGCGTGGGCCGGGTATTGGTTTGCGGTTTCAAAATAGATGTTTTCGCCGTGCAGGTGTAACACCAGGGGAGCAGGTTGCGCCTGAACTCTCTCCAGAGCAATAAGGTCGTAACACACCACAAAGTCCTGGCACATCTCCTCGGTCAGCATATCGGCCCGGGAGAGCTGGCCGGCAAAAAATATGCCGTCTGCCCCGGCTTTTATGGCAGCCCCGGCAAAGCGGGCGGTGGTTTCGGCAATGGTTGCCAGGCCAATGTGAACCTCGCCGGGAAAGTCGCGCAGGTGGTCCAACAGAACATCGCCGGCCAATTTGTAGGCAATGGTTAAAGGGCTAAAGATAGTCATCAAGACCGGGGCGTCCTCTTTGCCTAATTGGGCGGCAATTAGCTTGATTGCTTCCAACTCCCGGCCATAGCTTCCCTCGTTGATGTTGAGGGTGGTTAAATGATTCCAGTCTTCGGGTTTTCTTATTACTGGTTTTTTCAAAAAAGGCGGTTTATTGTCATCTTCAGACAAGACAACTTTGCCCCCCCAATCTTCAACGGCATAAAGACCGCTGGGAGTCAATTTTATTAAATCAAAATTGTATTTCTCATAAAAAGCCAGGGTAGCCGCCGCCAACCCGGCCGGCGTTTGGTCTTGCTTGTGAAAATGTCGCCATAAACTTAGTGGAACCTGATCAACCGGTTGGCCTTCTAAAGCAGCATAGGCGCGATCCCGTTTATTCATAATGGTTTCCTTCCTTCTTAAGGTACAGCAATGAGTTCAACACTGTTCCCAATAAATTTGGATAATAGCATAAAGTGAACAACTCAACAATCTGAGCGTTGGGGGAGAGTTACATCTAAAATACAAACCCCCAGCCCAATTGTTGGTCTGGGGATTTGGTTGGGTTAGTCTACTTGATAATAACGCTACCCCACAACATTTGCATTGTGCGGGATAATTACTATCCACAGATGAATACAGATGTTTTTGACTTTTTATCTGAGTTTATCTGCGCCCATCTGTGGATTGCTTTGGTTGCGGCTTCGGTGCGTTATAGTATTACCTCGCAACATTTGCGTTATCCGCGAGAATCATTTGTTCATTGTTAATTGCTCATTGTTAATTTGCGGCTTGCCGCGCTATGGGTTACACGCAAATGCGAGAGGCGTAGGGCCAAATGTTTAAACGCCAAGTAGTTCGGCCAGTTTCTTTTTCGACTCGGCCTCGACTTTGGTGTGGATGCTTTCGCCGTGGCTGTCCATAGTGACCACCACGGGGAAATCTTCAACCCGAATAACCCACATTGCTTCCGGCACGCCAAATTCCATCTTGTGTACGGTAATCACTTCTTTAACCGACTGCGCAATTAAAGTAGCCGCGCCGCCAATAGCGTGAAAATAAACAGCCGCGTGTTCCTGGCAAGCCTTGAGCGTGTTTGCCCCCATACCGCCCTTACCGATGACGCCCTTTAGGTTAAAATGCTCAATCACTTCCGGCTGGTACACTTCCTCGCGGATGCTGGTGGTTGGCCCGGCGGCCACAAACGACCACGAGCCGTCATCATGTTTCTTTACAACCGGGCCGCAGTGGTAAATGACCCCGCCGTTTAGCAGCCGTTTGAGTTCGGCGTAAAGTTCTGCTTCGGCGACAACCGGGTTGCGGATGTAATTTTCTATCATAAATTTGTGGGCCGCATCGCGCCCGGTTACAATGACGCCGGTTAGATAAACGGTGTCGCCCGCGTGCAGAGCGCGGATATCTTCATCTGAGATTGGGACGGTTAATTTAGGCATAAGTTACCTCCACCTTGTCTCCACTAAAGGTTACGTCCATACTGGCGCGACGGTTGGCCCAACACATGTAGGCCACCGAGACAAAATACGAGGCAGGCAAGCGGTGTAGTGTGCCAACCTTTACGCCCAGTACGGTTGTTTCTCCGCCAAAACCCATTGGCCCAATGCCCAGTTGATTGGCTTCTTTGTTCAGGCGTTCTTCTAACTCGGCCAGGTCTTGGTTTGGGTTTGTGTCGTCCAATTTGCGCAGCAATTGTTGTTTAGATTTAATGTATGACGCCCCCCGGTCGCCGCCGATGGCTACGCCCAACACCGCCGGCCCGCAGCCTTTGCCTTGAGCCTGGTGTACCGCGTCCAGAACCACCCGGCGCACGCCTTCCAGGTCGCGCCCCGCTTTTAGACCCCCATCGGGCAGTTTGTACTGCGTCGAGACGTTCTCGCAGCCGCCACCTTTTAGCAACAAATCCACGTGGACAAAATCATTCTCCCATTCGTGAAAGTGCATAGTGGGAAAATCTTCGCCGGTGTTGTCGCCGCTGTTCTCTCCGGTCAGGCTATCCACGGCATTGGGGCGCAGATAAGATTGCTCGGTGGCAATAGCCACTGCCTGCCGGATTTGATTGGCCAGGGCGCGGGTTGAAACGCCAACGGGATAGCGAATCTCAAAGATTGGCGTGCCTGTGTCCTGGCAAATAGGCGTGGAGCGCTGGCGGGCCATTGTAACGTTTTTTAAGATGGTATCCAACGCGCCTTCGGCGGAGGAGCCGGACTCTTCGTTTCCCTTTGCTTTGGTCAGGGCTTCTTCCATGTCGGCGGGCAGGTCTGTTGCCGCCCGCCGCACCAGTTCAACAAAATCATTGGTAAGATTTAAATCTTTCATATTTATCGCCTTTCGTTTATCCAATTTTCATCACCCTAAAGCCTTCGCGATAAACTTCGCGCCCGTATTCGTCAATGCCTTTAGAACGTTCGGCTACGCGTTCTTGCAAGGCTTCCGGGTCTTTAATCTGGCTATTGTGGCAAAGGATAGCCTTGATTTTTGTATTAAACGCCTCTGAAATATCGACCCAGATGTCGGGCCGCTCGGCGCCAAACAGATGAACTTCTTTTACGGCGTGGGGTTCAAGCCCTTCCGCCAGCAGTTCGGGGTGGTACATGCGGTTGCGGGCGGCAGGGAACACGGCGTCAATGGCTACCACGCCCGCAGCCCGATGGTCTGCGTGGTTTATGTATCTGTTAGAAAAAAAGTAACGGGTTGGGTCCGGGGCAATAATGGTATCGGGTTTATAGCGCCTTATCTCGGCTGCCACGCGTTTACGCAAATCCAGGGTGGGTTCAAGTTCGCCATCCGGCTCATCAAAAAAGATGACCCGTTTTACGCCTAATACATGTGCAGCGGCTTGTTGTTCTGCCTGGCGGATGGTCACCAACTTTTCCGGGGTCATTTTTGGGTCGTCGCTGCCTTTGTTGCCGTTGGTCAAAATCAGGTAGCTGGCTTCGGTTCCGGCTGCGCACCACAGGCTAACGGTTCCGCCACAAAAAAACTCGGGGTCGTCAGGGTGAGCCATAATAACCATAGCTCGCTCCGGGGCTGATATAGTCAATCTAAATCCTCCTAAAAAAATAAAAAGCGGCTCGTCATAATATTGACGCGCTCGCTTTTTATTTTTGTTGACTTGTGAAGATATCGATCCTAATTGTTACGTTCTTCTTCAAGATCGAAATCCCAGTAGCCGGGGCCGTCAGTGAAGTAATCAGCATTCATTTGGGTATCATCTTCATACTCATCGGGCACTTCGTCTTCTGGGAAAATTGCCTCGGGCGGGCAAACCGGCACACAGGCTCCGCAGTCAATGCAGGTGTCGGGGTCTATAAAGAAATAGGCGCTCCATTTCTCATCATTTTTGGGCCCCGGAATAATGCAATCTACTGGACAAACCTCTACACAATCTCCCTCACGTGTGCAGAGTTTCGTGATCGTATGTGTCATTAAAATCCTCCTGAGATTAATTTAGATTATATATTGATATGCTTACACTTATCTGCCATTAAAGACAGGCTCATTGTAGTATTATCGTCTAAAATTGTCAATACCTTTGACGCTTATTTGAATAATTATTATGAAAACCGGCTGGTAACCCGACCCAGAATTTGCTCGGCAGTTACCGGGCCAAATGTTCGACTATCGGCGCTTTCTAAGGGGTTGTCTCCTTTGAGGATGTAGGTTTTATTGTCAGTGATCGACACAACCCGTTTTATCATGCGCAAACCCGGACGGGAGGGGTGCTGAGCGACCACAATATCGCCGGGGCAGGGTAGTATGTACTGATATGCTCTGGGGTTAACCAATACTTCATCGCCGGGTTGCAGCAGCGGCAGCATTGAGTTGCCGGTAACTTGAAAACGCCAACGGAGTCGCAACGCCCAAAGCAAAAATTCGCCCAGGTTGATGTTTTCCAGGTTATCATCCATTGCAAACCAAGAACCAGACCATTGATGGAAGACCGCCGTAAAAACGGGTCAAAAGCAATTTTGGCGGTCGGGAGTCGCGAGTGACGGTATCCACTGTAAATAAGATGCATCAAAAAAGTCCCCTCAAAAGGAGTCAAAAAGCACCCTTTTTGACTCCTTAATACAAGGATTTATTTTTTGCGAACGCTAAGACGCCGTGTAGTAAGCAACCTCACGGCCTTTAGTGCCCCAGAAGATGTTATGGATATTTTCAATTGCCTCCATTAAAGCGGTGGCATTTTCTAGGCTAACGCCGACCTTAACGGCGGAGCATAGCTTGGCCGCTTTCCAGAACGTATCATGCAGGTCTGGATACGCTTCCAGGTGTTGCGGTTTAAAGTAGTCGGTCCATAAGACCAGCAACTCGGTTTTGGCAATGTGCGTTTGCTCTTCTTTAATGCTGATGTACCGAGACATAGTGTTTTGATAAGCCGCCATTGCTGCGGCATCACCGCCGGCCGGCGGCTCTAAAGCTAGAATCTTTTTTGTCATAGACAAAGCCGCCTCGGCAGCAATACGGGCTGAAGCGGGATCATAGACGCCACAGGGACCGTCGCAGTGCGCCTCAACCTCTGGCGCCGGAAAATAATTTTTAATCTTGGAGGTAACTTTTCGAATCATAATCTTTTATCCTTTCTGAAAAATAATTAATTTGCCAAAAATTTGCGTTGGGTAGAAATATGTATTTGAAAAGTGATTGGGGGTGGTTTGGGGTTTGTTTATTAAGGGGGTTTATTATAAACATTGGCTATAGGGTTGTCAAGAATTTAGCAGATTGAATTTAAAGATTCAATTGACGGGAGGCGACACTTTTAGTACCAGAAGATGGTCCTTTTCCGTCCATTCTTTTGCAACCTCCGTAAGTTCATAACTTTCAAGCACTCCCCGCCATCCCCCACGGCTTTCTCATAAAAACCCAAACTGTCTCAAGAAAGCCTCAAAATATTCAGGATCATCAGCAAAATCATCAAGAGCATGATTTCATTCAAGGCCACCCAATCGACTTTAGCCAAAATACGCGGGAGTTGTGCTCTGGAAACAGGATTAGCTTCAAGATTACCCGGGACGCGCCTCAACCACTTTATTCTGTTCTTTATAAACCGCTGAATACTGGAGCCATATGACCGGCCTGACATAATTGCCAGTACCACACTGCCCAACACAAAGGCTAACTCGTGCCGTTTACCACGATTATCTCGGGCATCAACCAGTCGTTTGAGTTTTGCCATAAATGAAGTTAACTTTTTTTCAGAAGTTTCTACAGGGACATAGCTTATTGCCATCTATCCTCTCCTTTTTCAGTTAACTTCACAGTTTATCACATTTTGTTAGATTTTATCCTTTCATTTTTATGAGAAAACCGTGACCCCAATGGCAGATCGAAGACGAGGCCGCATTCCGGTCAATTGACCCAATGGCCCACTATCACCGTCTGCAAGTGCAGAATTTTCTGCAAGCCATTCAGGAAGATCGGGAGCCGATGATTACCGGCCTTGAAGGTCGAAAGACGGTTGAACTGTTCACCGCCATTTATCGCTCACAACGGGAGGGCCAGCCGGTCAAGTTTCCGTTGGTTGCTTAAGGTGATGCGAAAGGTCTTGGGATCGGCTCTTTTTGCTAATCTCTTCTTGACTCATTTTTTATATTATAGTATATTATATTTCGTAAACACTGTTTCTAAAAATAAAAAACGACGTATTCAAAATACAAATACATCGTTCTCGATAAAAGGGAGCAAAAATCCAGGAAATTGATATGACGACGACTAATCTTGCAGTTGAACGCGCGCTCATCATTCTAAAACACCTGTCCCGCTCTGAAGACGAGTTGGGCATCCGTGAATTAAGTCGTGAATTGGGGTTTAGTCCGGCCGGCGTTCAGAAAATTATGAATGCGCTCCACGAACAGGGATTTGTCGCCCAGAATGAGCAAACAAAACGTTATGCTCTGGGTCCGGCGGTACTGCAAATCGGGCTGGCGATGTTAGGGCAATTAGAAGTGCGGCAGGTCGCTCGCCCCTATATGAAAGCATTGGCCAAAGAAACAGGCGAAACGGCTATGCTGGGCATCCGCGACAGCGATGAGGTTTTCTACATTGACAAAGCCCTGCCTGATTCGGAGATTCGGATGGATGTGCCTTTGGGGGTGAGCCGGCCCTACCACTGCACGGCGGTGGGCAAGATACTCCTGGCCCAGTTGCCCGCCGGTGAATTTGAGCGCCTGGCCGCCGCAGATAGCTTTGCCCAGGTAACGCCCAATTCAATTACCAATCCGGATCAACTGGCAGCCGAGTTGGAAGATATCCGTCAAAAAGGCTACGCTCTGGACCGCGAAGAGTTTAAACTTGGCGCGCGGTGCGTTGCAGCGCCCATACACAATCACAACGGCCAATTGGTGGCTGCCATTACAGTCGCAGGCCCGACAGGACGCATAGAGGCAAATCTCGACGCGCTCATCGAACAGGTGTTGACCAAGGGCCGGGAAATATCGGCCCGGCTGGGTTACAGTTTATAGTATTGGAATTGGCTGGGTCTTTTGAAAACCGCGAAGTAATTGCGGCCCGGCAATAAATATAGAGACAGGGGCCATTAGTGGTATGGCAGCCCCCATGACCCCTGTCGCAGGCAGATATGGTCGCTTTATTGTACTATAACAATTTAGCTCAAGCCGCCTGTTGCTTTATTTTACCACAGAACAAACAGACCTGCCTGACCGTCTGGCCCAACTGGTTGACACCGTACCCTT
>JAJRVO010000716.1 GCA_024277275.1 Chloroflexota bacterium | reverse complement strand
CGGTTATCATATTAGGAAAATGCTGTTTCTGAAAATACTCGCTGTAAGTTACCTGCTTTATCAGGATAGTTACCCATATTATTGGGGTGTACAATTTCAGTTACAGTATTTCTTAGATCCATAACCGACTTCCAGTAATTAGGGATTGGCTTAATAACCAATTACCATTTACCAATTACAATGTTGAGGGACAGTTATTTAATTCTCATTACTTAAGGGTTACTTTGCCAATTACGGGTTAACCGGAGCGCGATGTGTGGCTCTTGGCCCGGAGGACTGTGCGCGTTATGTGGAACTGGCCGGGGGCCGGGTTGTATCCCCCGGAGATGAGTTTGATGTTTTTGTTCTTGGCGACGAGGAGGGCTATCCATTTTTTGAAACCGTAGATACCGTTCTAAGCGCCCTGTGTCACAAGCTGGATCGCGGAGAGGAGGCGCACCTGATATTGCCCAACCCCGACCTAATCTATCCCAAAGACAGCCAAAGCTTTGGATTCACCGGCGGCAGCATCGCCTTGATGTTTGAAGCCGCCTTAAAGCAACGCTATCCAAATCGTGGCGACCTGTATTTTGCGCGTCTGGGCAAGCCCCATAATGCTATGTTCTCCGAAGCGCTGCAACGTAGCGGCAGCAAAAATATGGTTATGATCGGCGACCAACTTGCCACTGATATTCGCGGAGCTAACAATTTTGGTCTCGACTCGGTGTTAATAAGCAGCAGCGCCACGGCCCCACAGATGGCGGAGATGCCCAAAGAACTCCGGCCAACGCACCTCTTGCGCGCGCTCGTTTTCTCAAAGAGACCAGCCGTAGGTTTATGATGACCCGCAAAATTTTGCACCTTGATCTTGACGCTTTTTTTTGCGCGGTGGAGGAGCAGCGCGACCCTTCCCTGCGTGGCAAACCCTTTGCCGTGGGCGGTCAGCCCGACCAGCGCGGAGTCGTGGCCTCCTGTTCCTATGCTGCCCGGCGTTTTGGCGTCCATTCGGCTATGCCGATGGCGCGGGCGGTCAAACTGTGCCCCAATTTGAGCATTGTTTCCTCCAATTACAAAGCCTACCAGGCCGCTTCCCGCCAGGTGATGGCCCGCCTGCGTCATCTAACCCCGCTGGTCGAACAACTTTCCATTGATGAGGCTTTTCTGGATGTCTCCGATTTGCCGGAGCCGGGGGAGGCGTTAGCCCGCAAGCTGCAAACTGCTATCAATGATGAACTCGGTTTGCCCTGCTCGTTGGGTGTGGCCGCTAATAAACTGGTCGCCAAAATTGCCAACAATATTGGTAAGGCTTCGGTTAAAACGGACAAGCCGCCCAACACCGTCAAGGTTGTCCCACCCGGTCAGGAAGCGACTTTTCTGGCCCCCTTGCCGGTTAGAGAGTTGTGGGGCGTCGGGCCAAAAACTGCCGAGCGATTGGCCCAACTGGGCATCCATACCATCGGCGACATTGCCCGCCGGCCGGAAGCCGATTTGGCTCAACGTTTTGGCAAGCACGGCCACGATTTGGCTCTTAGAGCGCGGGGGATTGACTACCGCCCGATTGAAACCGAACACGAGGCCAAATCAATCAGCCAGGAAACAACCTTTGTCAAAGATATCAGCGATGAGGATGCCTTGCGAAAAACCCTGCGCCGCTTGTCGGAAAAGGTGGGCCATCGCTTGCGAGGCAAGAATTTAAGCGCAACAACTGTCAAAATCAAGCTCAGGTGGGCGGATTTCACCACGCTCACCCGCCAGATTACGCTGGACCATCCCACCAATCTTGATAGTGAAATTTACGCTGCCGCCGAGCGGCTCTTTGAAAAAACCTGGCCTCCCGGCAAGCGCGTGCGTCTGGTGGGCGTTGGCGTTAGTGGTTTTGAAACTGCCGCCTACCAGTTGAGTTTGTGGAATGCTGATGCCAAGCAGGACCATCGCCTGCAAACAACGCTGGATGAACTCCGGGACCGTTTCGGCGACCAGGCTATCCAACGCGGCAGCCAGTTGCAGGGTCAAGGCTCTTTGGATGAGGAAGAATAAGGCGGTATATCAATTAACAATGAATAATTAGCAATGAACAAAATGTGGTAACTGTTCTCTCTCTTGTCATTTCGAGGAGTTTACGACGGTCGCATCAAAGAGATGCGCAAATCCTCCATAGAGCTACAAATAAGAGTGTGTTCGCTGGATAAAATACGCCAAGTCACTTTCTTTCCAGCCATCTGATAGATAAAAGTACCGTCTAAGGGATTTCTCCCTTTGGTCGAAATGACGTGCTTGAACAGTACCGTGCCTAAGTTCCGTTCCTATGCAGTCCGCGTCGCCAAAATAGCCAGTCGTGTTTCAGCTTCAATGCCGCGAGTAGCCCCATCCGGCGCTACCACCGTGGCCCCCGGTTGGACCGCCAATCGCTCTCCATCCACAATCATCCATCCGTTACCTTCCAAAAAGTGATAGACGGCCGTTGGAGCCGGATGAGGCGGAATCTTTTGCCCGGCCTCTAAACCGACCAGTACCGCCATTAGAGCCTCTGTTTCCAATAATTTTTGCGGCTGGGGACCGTCGGGGGAAAAAACAATAACATCCTGCCAATTTGGGTACAGTTTTGTTTGGGACATAGCTGACTTCCTTCCTGTTTATAATTTTGAGAGGATTCGGTAATTCAACGTAGCCGTTAAAAAGGACGAAGGACGAACGACGGTGGGTGAATGAAACGATATGACAGGGTTATATCGTTCGTCCATCGTCTTTCGTCCGGTCGAATAAAACGGCCTAAACCATTACCGAATTATCTCATTTTAGATTACTACCATATTAGCATACGGACAATCAAACGTCTGTGACTTTTGTCGGATTTGAGCGAAGAATTATTTAGTTTAGATATAAGCCAGGCTCTCGCGTACGCTTGTTTGAGCCGCTTTTTGGGCCGGAAACCAACTGGCAATAACGGCCAAAATGGTAATGATGACCAGCCAGTACCAAATCCCAGCCCCGGAAATAAGATAGACCAGCTCTATGTTAAGCATTGCCGACAAGGTTTTGACCACCAGCAGCCCCGCCGGAAAACTTAAGGGAACAGCCAGTAGCCAGCTTAACCAGCCCAAAATCACCCCCTCGCCGACAAACTCAGGGCTGTTCAGTTCTCACCAATCGCCGGTGATTTTACCGCCAAGGACGCCAAGATCGCCAAGATTTTTATAAATTCTTTGCGTACTTGGCGCTCTTGGCGGTTTAAAAATTATGCCGCGCCTTAGAACTGAACAGCCCT
>JAJRVO010000715.1 GCA_024277275.1 Chloroflexota bacterium | reverse complement strand
GGTGATGATAGAGGCGCTGGTGTTGCCGTCTTGATCTATAGAGCCAAAGACCAAACGATTTTCATCCAGCCAGCCTCGTAAAGTTCCAACGCTGTTATCGCTCAACAGAATTTGAGGTTGTCCCAGATAAGGGGGGGCAATGAAGCTGATGTAGCCGGGGTTGGGCAAGGTTGGCGCATCCTCGCTGGTTTGCGAGAGGGCGGCTGAGATAAAAGCCAGGTTGCCACTGGGTCCAAAAGCGGTACGCTCCACATAATCTGTAGCGGGCAAGGGAAGCGTATTAATTAAAGCGCCATCCCGGCCAAGAACCTGAATTGTTCCTTCCTGGGGTTGGACAACGGTCAACACACTCCCATCAAAAGTAATGCCGCCGATACAGACAGGGTTTTCTGCCGGGCAGGCGTAAAGGAATTCCGGCTGACCTCCAGTGGTCGCTACGCTATACAAAGCGTCGTAGCGCCCGCTAAAGATGGGGCCGCCGATATCGGGCTGCAAAGCATAAAAGAATTTACGCCCATCAGCGGAAAAGCGAATGGGGGCTATAAAACGCTCCTCGCTGTTTTCAAGCTGATCCAGCACAGTCGCTTGATTAGCCCCGTCGATATTAGCTATTTTGAGATTATTACGGTACACGGGCGGTTCAGATTCAAAATCAATTACCGTCCACACCCAAGCTATCTTTGCGCCGTCGTCAGAGAGAACAAAATCAAAGGGGGCCGGCTCTTCCATAACAATAGCAGTGAAATCAAGCGGGGTTTGCACGCCGCCGTCGCCAAGTTGCCAAACCGTAATATTTTGCGTATCGGGATCAAGAACAGGATAGTAAATGTTGCCGGCGGCGGTGGCGATACGACCGGCGGGGAGTCGATCCAGCGCGATATCACAGGTTGCCTTGCTATCGGGGTCAACCAAAATCAGCTTCGAGGGGTCTTCGTAGTTAACCGTAAGCAACGCGGGGCGATTGATGTCGGGGCAAAATCCTCCAGCCTGCGCTGCCGGTTCTACGGTGGGAGACGCTTCTTCCGGCTGAAACCGCAAGCGTACAGTTAACCCGTTGACCCAATCAAAAATTACCTGTTGTTGGTTTTCGTCGGCCTCAATCTCGCCCTGGCCTTTAAAAACCAAATCGGTAATCAGGTTGTCGGGGCCTCCGGGATTGTCTTCAAAAGTGCGGTGAAAATCGGCCAGGTTCTCGCGCCAGACCTGGAGCGAATCCTGGTCGAGTTGTGTTAGAACGCCAACTATGGGATCAGGTTGATCGCAGGTATGCAAGCTAAAATTGCCGCCTTCGTTGATAACCAGTTCATCGCAAAATCCGGCAAAGCCCCCGGTTATTTTAAAGGCTACAACAGGGTCGCCGCCAGATTCAGACTGCGGTTCAGTTGTGGGTATCGGCCCTGCGGCATCCACCGCCGGGGTTTCAATGGGTGGGGATTCGGTTGGGGCCTCGGCAGGCAAGGGTTCAGTAGTTGTTTCAGCCGGTGGAGATTGGGTAAGTGTTTCTGTGGGCATAGCCGCAGATTCCGGCGTGGATGCCGGCCCGGACGGGATATCGGCAGGTAGAGGGGCGGCATCGCTAGAGCGGTTTTGAGCGCCGCTGCAAGCGCTCAAACCAAACGTCAATATGAGAAAAAAAGCGGCAGCAATAAAACCGGAGCGATTAGACATAAGTAAGTCACCTGTAACTGATTTTATGTCATTGTACTCGATATTTATGTAAAATTCAATTCAAGAATTTTCTTTCATGAGGTTACTTGTCGTTATAATTTTCAAGGATATCATTGCAGAGGCGCAGTTTTCATGTATACTGAATGTATCGACAAGGAGGAACTGGTCTATGAAACGACACTTACTTTTGGTATGCGCCATAGCAATAGCGCTTTTTGGTTTAAGCGCTCAACAAACCCAAGCCGCCGGTGGAGAAACGTACACGGTTCAACCGGGAGACACGCTATCCACAATTGCCGCCGGCTATGGGATTCCCGTTAATGAACTGGCAATCGCAAACGGGTTATACTGGAATGCATGGGTCTATACCGGCCAACAACTGGTCATCCCCATTCAAGAAACAGCGCCAATTACCCAATTTGATAACCAACCAAGTCAATTCCCGCAATCGGATGGAATTATTGAAACCGTTCAGCCGGGAGACACACTATCTTCTATTGCCGCCAGGTACGGAGTTAACGTCAATGAACTGGCAGCCGCTAACGGTCTACCCTGGAATGCGTGGCTCTATACCGGCCAACAGTTAATTATTCCAACAGCAGCATACCCTCCAATCTACAATCGACCCGCTGTACCGGCCTCGCCCGGTTTAGATGAGACTATAAGAGATACGGTCCCAATTTATAATCGACCTGCCGTGCCTGCCCCGCTTGCTCAACCCATGCCATCAACAGAACCAAATTACAGCCCACCGCCGCAAACAGCGCCAAACGTTGCCCCAACAACAAGCGGAGAAAAATGGATTGACATTGACCTGACCGCCCAAACCGTAACCGCCTATGAAGGAGAGACGCCGGTTTTTAACGCTCTTGTCTCAACCGGCACCTCGCAATATCAAACGGTGGTTGGCGTTTACAAGGTTTACGTAAAACATAAGAAAACCCGTATGAGAGGGGGATATGGAGTAGAGGCTTATGATCTACCGGATGTACCCTACGTGATGTATTTTTATCGCGGGTACGGTTTACACGGGACGTACTGGCACAACAACTTTGGCACGCCAATGAGCCACGGTTGTGTCAATCTCTCCACTACCGATGCCGAGTGGCTTTTTAATTGGGCTTCAGTTGGAACCAGGGTGGTGACACACTATTGATACCCGCCGGCAACCCGTAACTGATTCTGAGAAGTCATCGGTCAGGCCACAACCTGCTGCATTTGCCTTATAACCTGAGTTCGACAATTTGCCAAACTAATAACAGAATGTAACTACTCAGCCTGGCCCAGACAAGGCGCTTGATTGAGGGTAATTGGTAATTAGTAATTGGAGATTGGAGCAATTTACTAATTACCAATTACTAATTACCAATTACTAATTACCGGCCTTCAGGCTGCTTTACAGGGTATAGCTGAGTAGTTACAACAGAATTTTAATTGGACGCGGATTTGCGCAGATTTTACGGATTTTTTCTTTTGATTTTTGATTCAATCCGCAT
>JAJRVO010000714.1 GCA_024277275.1 Chloroflexota bacterium | reverse complement strand
GTGATACTTTTGGTAAAGTGATATAGCCACGCGATTAGAGGGGCGAACTTCTAACGTGGCGGTTTTGGCTCCTATAGGTTGACCTTCTTCAATCAAGGTCAGCAATAACCATTCGCCTAATCCCAATCCCCGCCAATTGGGATGGACAGCAATGGTCATTATGTGGAGTTCACCGGCCATCAACCAAAAACCGGCCACGCCGATAACGGTTACAGGCGAGTCGACAATAACCACATTTGAGCCGGTTTGCAATTGAGGCAACGAAGCGCGCAAAACAAAGTAGCGGGCTATTTGGTTATGTTCAAGCTCATGAAAAAAATCTCTCTGAGGGTAAGCTGTAGTATAAGCGATTTGTTCAATAGCCGCGACGTCAGAAATATCGGCCAGGCTCATAGGGGTTATCTTAAAAGGCAAACGGTACTGACTCACAATAGTTGACTCACGGGAACCGGATTTCATCAGGGCGAGGACGTATAAATAGGGACCAGGGCATCGGGATCGTCTTGATCATTGGCGGCCAAACGAGCGGCGGCAATCTCGGCCAGGTAGCCGGCGCGTCGCAGCCGGGCAGCGGGAGAGACTACCTGCGCTTTTTGCTGGGAACCGTACCGTAAAATTTTGGCGGCTTCATGGTCAATCTCGCCGACACACAACGCAGAGGTTGTGATCTTTTGAGCCAGAGCCTCAAAGGTAGTCAGATAGGGATCGGTCAGGAGTTGCCATTGTCGCTTTTTTTTGCCATAACAGGCGGTTAAAATCCGCCCGCGCCCGGCTTGAGCAATAGCCCATACGGGCAATTTACTGTCTTGAAGCGGGTAGGCCACACTCTCTAAAGTAGGGATGCCAATAACAGGCAACTTGTGAGGCAAAGCCATCCCTTTAGCCACTGCCAAACCAATGCGCAGGCCGGTAAAAGAACCCGGCCCCAACGAGACGGCCAAAGCGGTTAAATTGGTAACTTTTAGATTAGCCAATTTAAGCATACGCACAATGCGGGGCGCAAGTTCTATAGTATGGTTGCGACCGGCATACCAGGTTTCTTCGGTATAGACGCCATCGCGATTGTAAAGCGCCAGACCTGCATATTGCGTTGCGGTATCTATGGCCAATATCATAAAAGTTCTTCAAAAAGCAGTTTTTGGTATCTTCTCAATAACTTGGAGGTAACTTTGCGCAGACCGCAGAGGTCTTAAAGACCTCTGCGGTCTTTATCCCGGATTATTGAGAAGATACAATTTTTGATATTTACCGGTTCCATTAGCCTATTGGATTCTACGGCAAAATAGACTATAGTAGGGATATCACCCGGCAAAGGCGGCTTCTTTAAAAGCGTCCAGCACTTTTATAAAACGAGCGCCGTGCGGTCGAAGCACTACCCGGCGTTTAGTCTCTTCCAAATGGTAGAGTTCAACGGCTAAATAACTATCAGGTAAAAATTTACCGGCCCGGTCGGCCCACTCAATAAGTGAAATCCCGGAGCCATACAAATAATCTTCCAGGCCAAAGGTGAGCGCTTCAGACGTGTCAGCTAAACGGTAAAGGTCAATGTGGTAAACGGGCCAGCGTCCCTGATATTCATTGACCAGGGTAAAAGTAGGCGAGACGGCCAACTCGGCCACCTCTAATCCCTGGCACACGCCTTGTACCCAGCGTGTTTTGCCGGTTCCCAACTCGCCAATCAAGGCTAAAACGTCGCCCGGGTTTAATACGGCGGCCAGGCGCGCGCCCAAGCGACGGGTTTGGGCCTCGCTATGGCTGATAAAATCGAGGGTGTTTGGCGCAAGAATAGGTGACACGTTTCAATTTCCCTTTGTCTGGCATTATACTCTTTTTGTTTTAGAGGGACAAAGGAAGTTCTAGCGTTTAAATTACCCGGAATTAAAAGTGCCTTGAATGATTAAAGTCTTTGGCAGAATTATAAGAACTATGGTATCATAACTTAATGCAATTATATATAGCAAGAGGGTACAATAAGTTACCCTGATTGTGAAGAGGTTTTTTTATGCGCTATCTCCTTATATCGGACATTAACGCCAATTTAGCTGCATTTGAGGCTGTTTTGGAGGATGCTGAAGGGTTATATGATAAGGTTTGGTGCCTGGGGGATATGGTTGGATATGGCCCCGACCCCAATGAATGTGTCGAGCTACTGCTAACCAAAGATCACCTGTGTATTGCCGGCAACCACGACTGGGCAGTTTTAGGTAAACTAGACATTGATGATTTTAATCCCGATGCTCGTTTTGCTTCATTATGGACCAGAGAGCAGTTAAATGATAATGTTCGTGAATACCTGGAAAAACTACCGATAGCTCTGGTGGAAGAAGACGTTTATACTCTGGTGCATGGCAGCCCGCGCCATCCAATTTGGGAATATATACTCTACCCGGCAGTAGCCCAGCCCAACTTTAAACAGTTCAACACCCCTTACTGTTTTGTGGGACACACCCACAGTCCGGTCATCTTTACCGAGGCGGAAGACCCAAAATCTATGTGTGAAGCCGCTGTACCCGAGTTTAACAATGGCCCCGTGCAACTGGGAGAACGCCGTTTGATAGTTAACCCCGGCAGCGTTGGCCAACCCCGCGACGGGGATGCCAGAGCAGCTTACGCCATTGTAGATATTGAAGCTAAAACCTTTGAGCATCGACGGATTCCGTACCCCGTCAGCGCCACTCAAGAAAAGATGAAAGACTACGATTTCCCCACCCGTCTTTGGAAACGGCTGGCTTTTGGCTGGTAGAAATAACCAGCTCCCACATCGACGGGTGTGGGAGTTTTTATTGTCCTCAAAAACAAAAGGGACGTCTGCTAAAAGCAGACGTCCCTTTTGTTTTTGACAGCGGTATGGGCTGTTATCCGGTTACTGTTCAACCTTTTTGGATAACTTATGATACTCTTTTAGAACTTCCATAACTTGATTGGTTGTAGAATCTCTTTGTTTTTCTCGCTCTCTTTGCTGATAGATTGCCCAGCGATTAAAAATCTCTTCATTGACGGAGGCGGGGTCAAAAACATTTTTAAAGGTGAATGTTTCCTCTGTGCCGGCGGTTTCAATAATTACGTCGCCCAGGTTAAGTAGTTTGTAAAAGAAGTTGGGGATCTCGGAGTAAACGCCCTGGATATTATCAAAGGTGCCTTCTCGCCGGGTTCTGCGCAAACGAAAGGCGGAACTCTCGATATCAATAATTTGGGTGTTAGTGACAATGTAAATATCTTTGCTCCAGTCGTCATACTCCCATATATACCAAAACAGGCTGGCTAAAACAGGTATTCCCAAAATAACCTGGACGGGCCAGGTTAAAGCGGCAGTAAAAGGAGGGAGCCAAAGCACAAACGAGGCGATAAAAATGTAAAGTGAAGCCAAAAGGGCCAGCGTTGGCAAAAGAATAGACCTGAGCAAAACATAATAATGCTTGCGCCAGACAATGACTGTACCCTCGCCGGTGTCATTGACCTCCTTTATTCTGGGAATAAAGTAGTCAATAAAACGATGGTAGTGGCGGGTTGTTTCTTGATGAACCAATTTTCCTTCGGCTTCGGCGACGGCCATAACATTCTTTTCTACCCCACCATCCCAACTTAATTGGTTAGCTATATTATGCCGAAGGGCGGCCACATCGGCTGCCATTACCCTGGCTTTGGCCCGTTCTCGCTCTTCAAAGATAGCCTCGCGAATTTGGTCCGCCTGGCGGATGTGGCTAAATTCAATAATTCCAACACCGGCCGTTGAAATACGCACGGTGTCAGAATCAAAAATTCTATCAAGAATATCGGATAGAAGGGTAACGTCTTGAATCCGGGTCAAAGGGGCCTCTCTTCTTTTTTCGCCAAAAAAGAGGATGCGCTCAATGTGGAGAACCCGTTTGGTGGTTACAATAAAGTCATCGTTACGCCAGTCAAAGTAGTTGTAAGCAATCAACACCCCGGCAATAATAACAAACGGCAAGATTGCCAGCAGAATCAAGCCCCTGGTAATAGCAGATGAAAAGCTGGGATCAATTATTTCAACCGCCATAAAAAAGAAAAGGGGGGCAATTAAGAGCATTAAAGCGGTGGGCAGCGTTGCTATAAAAGCAACAAAATGACGTTTAGTAGCGGCCACAACAACTTCATCCCATTGCCGACCCGGAAACTCTACTTTGGACCGCCTGACGCGGGAGCCTTCCAAATCTTCAAAAAAGGTTCGGAGCCGAGAATTTTTACCGATCATCCAATACCAATCGTCTTCATTAAAGAAGGCTACTTTGGCGGCAATAACAACCTCTACAGTTGCCGCGCGGGTTTTATTACCGGACAGCAACTCATATTCGCCTGCAATCTCTCCGGGCGCAAAATAACTTAAAAGATGCGGTTCGTCATAGTTTTTTACATCAATAGCCCGCAGTTGCCCGCTCATCACAATAAAGAAGTCATTTCCCTGTTCGCCCTGTGTCATGACCTGTTCGCCCTGATCAAAGACTTCAAATTCTGCTCTTTGGGCAAGTTCTACCAGGTCTTCAGGCGTTTCAAAAGCATCCCGAAAGTTTTTAAGAGCCTTATTGTTCTGTAACAGATCAAGTAACTCCTGAACGTCCACTCCGTATTGTGCATTGTCTGGCATGGTTTAACCCTCTTATCAAACCAAATCAAGCTTTATCTTTGAGTACGGATATTTTACCACAAAACGTTAAAATTGTGAACACTTGAGCTATTAACATAAAATTGTTGCATTAACCCCCTATAAAAAGACCTGACACGTTTTAAAAACCTGTCAGGTCTCATTTTACTTACACGCTCGGCAAGCGACGCCACTACCCCGGACGCTCATACAACTCCAACAACACCCCGTGCGCCGATTTGGGATGAATAAAAACGTACTTTTCGCCGCGCTCGTTGTGGCGGGGTTGGCCCAGTATCTCCAGGCCGCGAGAGGCCATCTCGGCCACAGTGGCGTCAATGTCTTCGACTTCCATACAGATGTGGTGCAGTCCCTCGCCCCGTTTGGCTAAAAATTTTGCCACGCCGGAGTCGGCGGTAGTGGGTTGAATCAGCTCAATCTCGCCGCTCGACGTCGGCAAAAAAGCAATGCGCACTTCTTCCGCCGGCTCTTCGGCAATGTGTTCCAGCGGCAAGCCGATAACATCCCGGTAAACCGCCAATGCTCTCTCAATATCTTCTACTACAATTGCTATGTGATTGATTTTGGCAGACATTAATTCTCCTGGAAAGCAATGAACAATGAACAATTATCAATTATCAATTATCAATTATCAATTATCAATTATCACCCTTGCTCCTGTAAACGAAGTGACGCTCCCCCGCTCCTCTGCTGTTGGGTTTCATCCGGTGCGAGTGAAGCGATGTTTCATAGGTGACTCTTATATTGTCACCGGAGCCAGGTACTCGCCCCAGGTGCGGCGCAGCGTGTGGCAAATTTCGCCGGTGGTGGCGTATGATTCCACGGCTGATAAAATGTAGGGCATCAGGTTTGCGTCACCCTGGGCAGCCGTTTCCAGGTTAGCCAATGCCTGCTCAACCGCAGCGTCATCCCGCCGGTTGCGTAGGGCGGCCAGTCGCTCGGCCTGTTTCTGGGCTACGCTCTCATCGACGCGCAGCAAATCGGGGGCGACTTCCTCATCGACGGTAAATCTGTTCATGCCGACAATCACCTGCTCATTTTGCTCAACCGCTCGCTGGTACAGGTAGGCCGATTCCTGAATCTCTCGCTGAATGTAGCCCTGCTCAATGGCGGTCAGCGCCCCGCCCATCTCATCAATCTTGTCGATATAGGCTTTGGCTTTGGCTTCTAGTTGGTCGGTTAGCTCCTCAATAAAGTAACTCCCGGCCAGCGGGTCGATGGTGTCCGTCACGCCGCTTTCGTAAGCAATAATTTGCTGCGTTCGCAGGGCGACCTGGGCGGCCTCTTGAGTAGGCAACGCCAGCGCCTCATCCATAGAGTTGGTGTGCAGCGATTGCGTGCCGCCCAGTACGGCGGCCAGAGCTTGCATTGCCACCCGCACCACGTTGTTTACCGGCTGCTGGGCGGTTAGGGTGCTACCCCCGGTTTGGGTATGAAAACGTAGCATCCAGGCTCGTTCCTTGGTGGCCCCAAATCGCTCGCGCATAATGGCGGCCCACAGGCGCCGGGCTGCCCGGTACTTGGCAACCTCTTCCAGCAGATTGTTATGGGCGTTGAAGAAGAAAGAGAGCTGCGCCGCAAACTCGTTTACGTCCAAACCGGCGTACAGCGCGGCCTCTACGTAAGCAATGCCGTTAGCCAGGGTAAAGGCAATTTCCTGGGCCGCGCTGCTGCCCGCCTCGCGGATGTGGTAGCCGCTAATGGAGATTGTATTCCAGCGAGGCACGTGGTCTTTGCAGTAGCTCATAATATCGGTAATGAGCCGCATAGAGGGTTTGGGAGGATAAATATAAGTGCCCCGGGCCACATACTCTTTTAAAATATCGTTTTGAATTGTGCCCCGCAGTTGCTTTGGCTCAACGCCCTGCTTTTTGCCGACGGCAATATACATCGCCAGCAACACCGAAGCCGGGGCGTTGATGGTCATACTGGTCGACACCTTGTCCAGGGGGATGCCGTCAAGCAGTATCTCCATATCTTCCAGAGAGGAGATGGAGACGCCAACCTTGCCCACCTCTCCGGCGGCTATCGAGTCGTCGGCATCGTAGCCAATTTGGGTAGGCAGGTCAAAGGCAATACTGAGGCCGGTTTGTCCCTGCTCAAGCAGATATTTGTAGCGATTGTTGCTCTCTTCCGCACTGGCAAAACCGGCGTATTGGCGCATTGTCCACAAGCGACCCCGGTACATAGTGGGCTGAATACCCCGGGTAAAGGGGTACTCGCCGGGAAAACCCCGCTTTTCTGCATAGCCGTCGGCTGCGCCTTCGGGGGGCAGGTACAATCGCTCCACCTCAATATCGGAGGTGGTAGAAAATCCCTCCTTGCGCTCAGGAAAGCGATCTAACGCCGGTTTTAGGGTTTGGTCTTCCCAATTTTTTTTGTAGGTGTTCAACTTCTTTTTTCTCATCAATGTGTATCCTTAATAAACTCCAATTTAAGATGTGTTTTTATTTTTACTAAAGATCCTAGTACACGGCGGCGTAAATCCTTCGGTAGTTTATGGAGTGAAAAAGTGCACTTTTTCACTCCATAAACTAAG
>JAJRVO010000713.1 GCA_024277275.1 Chloroflexota bacterium | reverse complement strand
GCGTGTTTCTTAAAGACCGCAGAGGTTTTTTGCGAGACATTTTTAAGCGAATTTGCCCCGGTTATGAACCTGACTACAGTTAAAATCGGCTTCAGAAACCTCTGCGGTCTGGTCTACACGATTTAAGAAACACCTTCTAAGACATGGGTCGCGGACCCGCTGCGAGCGCAAGGCGAACAATTAGTATCAAAGACGGCCAGAGTGACCAAACCCACTATAAGCGTGATTATACCCGTTCTAAACGAAGAGGAAAGCATTGCCGCCGTGTTAAGCGACATCCCCCCGGAGCTTGACGCCGAGATTCTGGTGGTTGACAACGGCTGCACCGACCAAACTATTCCTATTGCTCGCTCAATGGGAGCGCGGATTGTAGCAGCCACAAAGCAAGGCTATGGGGCTGCTTGTTACGCCGGCACGCTGGCCGCCAACGGCAAAATATTGGTTTATTTGGACGGTGATTATTCGGATTATCCCGATGAAATGACAGCGCTGGTCGCGCCGATTGTGGCCGGGCAAGCCGATTTGGTTTTAGGCTCGCGCCTGGCCCGTGGCGATTTGCCCCGCAATGCTATGCCGCCCCAGCAACGCTTTGGCAACTGGCTAACCGCCCAACTGATGCGCCGGCTTTACAATATCCCCGTCACCGATTTGAGTCCCTTCCGGGCCATTGGTAAAGAGACGTTACTCTTGCTCAATATGCAAGAGATGACCTTTGGCTGGCCAACCGAGATGATGGTTAAAGCGGCCCGAACCGGGCTGCGGGTGCAAGAAATTCCGGTTAGTTATCGCCCTCGTTTGGGAGGCAAAAGCAAAATTAGCGGCACTTTACGGGGTACAATTTTAGCAGGATATTATATTTTGACAACAACATTTCGGTACGCTCTGCGAGTTTAATGAGTTGGGTGAATTTGATGAGTTGGGTAAGTTGTCATCTTTTACCTGGTCAATTTTCTCGTTCCCAAACTGGAGTTTGGGAACGAGAAAGCAAAATCGAAAATCCAACATCCAAAATTGAGAATGGCTCCTTTTAATACCCACTTTCTTATAGCAGAAAAAATTTGGCCTGAACTGGATGGCCCCTGGTCGTCCCATTACGGTCAATTTTGTTTTGGCTGTGTTGCGCCTGATGTAGATAAAGTATCGCCGGTATTAACACAAAAAGATACGCATTTTTTTGATCGCGCGGGGCGACACGAGTTAATGGCCTCGCACAGAACAGCAGCATTTTTGCGGCAGCAGGCTATTTTTTTGGGCCGACCCTTTAAGCAGCTTGACCCGGAAAACCAGGCTTTTGCGCTTGGCTATCTTTGTCACCTGTGCGTTGATGAGGTATCAAAATATATGTGGAACCACGCCACCTGGCTTCAATTTAAGGATATTGGCCCCGGCCCCGCGTTTGCCGCCCTGGACGAAATGGCTCGGCGGCATACCCGCAACTATCCGGTCATTGTCAAAGCGCTTAACTCAGTTTTGGCGCTTGATGTTATACCCCACATCCCTGCCGTCGATTTGGAAACCTTCTTGCAAGGTGTCCGCAATTTTGCCGGGGCCGAAACTACTGAGGATGAGTACCTGGCCCTGCTCAATATGTTTCGCCAGCCAACGTCACAGGAGCGCAAACAGAAGTTGCAAAGGTTCAAAACCAACATTGAAATTGCCCGGCGGCAAGTGCATCTCTTTAGATTCGACACCCTTGTTGAGGCTGGTTTAACCCGCAGCCGCCAACGGTTGGCCGACCTGATTGCAGAGCGAATCCCAGAGCCGGGTTTCCCGGATTTAGATTGATAAAGAAGGAGTTTAACATCAGTGATAAATTCTAAACAGATAGCACACTTAAAAAGTTGGGGGCTAAGTTGGGCAGACGGATTGTTGCTGCTAACAATTTTTTTCTGGGGTATTAATTTTTCTGTGGTTAAGTTTGCTCTGTCAGAAATTCCGCCCCTGGCCTTTAACGGCATCCGGTTTACCGTAGCTGCGGCAACAATGTTCATCCTGGCTCATAGCTCGGGACATCGATTTAATTTCCAACGCCGCCACCTGGGGTATTTGATTGGTTTGGGCCTTTTGGGCAACACCTCTTATCAGCTCTTTTTTATCTTTGGCATCGCCAATACTACTGCCGATAATTCTTCACTTATTTTGGCTACGGTACCGGTCTGGGTAGCGCTGATAGGGACCATAGCCGGCACAGAGCGAGTGGAAACACGGGGCTGGCTAGGAGTTGGGTTGTCGCTGGTCGGCATTATTTTGATTATTTTGGGCGGCAACCGCCAAACTCAGTTTCACTTTGGCGGAGCCACTTTACGCGGTGATGTTCTGGTGTTGCTGGCAACGCTTTGCTGGTCAAGCTATACCTTGTTAACTCGTCCAATCATGCGCCACTACTCTCCGGTGGCTGTGACCAGTTTTAGCACCGCGATGGGTACTATTCCACTTATTCTGTTAGCCACACCATCTCTCATCAGGCTAAATTGGAGTGGTGTACCGATGACTGCCTGGACTGCCCTGGTTTTTTCCGGCATATTTGGCATCGCCCTGGCCTATTTTTTCTGGAACTATGGGGTGTCTCGTCTGGGCAGCGCCCGAACTGCGCTTTATTCCAACCTCACCCCGCCTATTGCCTTGCTGGTGGCCTGGCTGTGGCTGGGCGAGACGCTGACTCCGCCGCAGTGGTGGGGGGCGTTGCTGGCATTAGCCGGGGTTGTGCTGGCCCGGCGATTTACTTATTCTGTGTCCAAATAGAATGATGCCTTGTTATTCATCCTTAATCATTCCACATCCATCATTTTTTTCGGTTGCCCTTTCTGCTTCAACAAGGTAGAATCTCTTTGGGAGGGGAGAGCAAAGTTTCTTGGGGATTAGCAAATGAAAGATATTTTAGACAATATCCAACCCTGGCAATCTCGTGGCGACAAAATAGCCATTGCCACGGTGATAAAAACCTGGGGGTCTTCGCCGCGCGGGCCTGGGGCAAAAATGGCTGTTAACCACAAAGGTGAAATGTTCGGTTCGGTCAGCGGGGGCTGCGTAGAGGGGGCCGTGGTAGAAGAAGCCCTGCAAGTACTCAAAACCGGTCAGCCCAAGTTGCTTCACTTTGGCGTGGCCGATGAACTGGCCTGGGAAGTGGGTTTGGCCTGCGGCGGCAGCATTGAGGTTTTTGTGGAGCAACTAGATTGGTGAGCCATCCACAACTATTTTCCCGCTTAAAACGTTACATTGAAAAGCAGCAGCACGTAACCCTGGCTACGGTTGTGCGCGGGCCGGAAAACTTGCTTGGAGACAAAGCCCTCATCCCGGCTAAAGGCGAGCCGCTTGGCTCGCTGTTAGACACGGCCTGGCGCAATAGCCTGTTGCAGGATGCTTACCAACTAATGCAAGAACGTTCTACCTCTACCACCCGTCGCTACGATGATGACAACATTGAGGTTTTTTTTGATATCCAGCGCCCCTCGCTACAACTCATCATAGTAGGCGCGGTCCACATTGCCGATAGCCTCATCCATTACGCCAAACCTTTGGGGTTTCGGACTCACCTGGTTGATCCCCGGACAGCTTTTGCTACGACTGAAAGATTTCCCCACGTTGACCAGATACACCACCAATGGCCCGATAAAGCCCTGCCGGAGATTGGCTTAACCAGCGAAACCGGGGTAGTAGTCATCACCCACGATCCTAAATTCGATGACCCGGCTCTAAAAATTGCTTTACCTGGCCCTGCCTTTTACGTGCCTGCGTTGGGGAGCGCCGGCACCCACGCCCAACGCCTCAAACGCTTATTGGCCCAAGGATTATCCCAGAAGCAGTTAGACCGTTTGCACGCCCCCATTGGGCTAAACATCGGCGGGCGTACTCCGGCTGAAATCGGATTAAG
>JAJRVO010000712.1 GCA_024277275.1 Chloroflexota bacterium | reverse complement strand
TACCGCATCCAGCGCGGATAAATCGCGCCCGCCGTACTTGCCGGGAAAGGTCATCCCAAACAGGTCAAAATCGGCCAGCTTTTGGATTTGGGTACGCGGGATATGTTCTTGTTCGTCCCAGTCGGCGGCTACCGGCGCAATCTCTGCCAGGGCAAATTCGCGCACCTGGGCCACCAGGTCTTCTTGTTGTGCAGATAGTTTAAAGTCCATTTTTAAATTTAGTCCTTATTTATCTTAAATATTGAGAGAAGATTCGGTAATTCAACGTAGCCGTTAAACAGGACGAATGCCGAACGATGATGGACGAATGAAACGATCGCACAGGGTTTTTATCGTTCGTCCATCGTCTTTCGTCCGGTTGAATAAAATGGCTTAGACAACTACCGAATCATCTCATTGATGTACGGCATCTTACTACTGTCTGCATTAGCTGTCAATCCAATATGCCGCACCTGTTTGTTGAGGGCTGATTGGTCAATGGAAAACAGGTGTGTTATATTTCTTTATGAAGAGTGCGAGAGATTTTGCGAGAAACTGAGAAATATGCGTATCCTTATTATTAACTACGAATTTCCCCCCATTGGGGCCGGTTGGGGAAAGGCCAGCCAGAAGATAGCCGGTTGCCTGGTCGATATGGGCCATACGGTGCGGGTCATTACCAGCCGTCCCACTCAGCTTTACAGCTTTTTTGGCAACATATCCGTGCTGATTGGTTTGGGTTTTTGGATTTACCTGGCCTATGCCAAGTTTGCCTTTAACGAGGATTTAAGCGATCACGGCTTCACCATTTTGGGGACGCTCTTGCTGCTAATTGGCTTTATTTTGCGCCATACCGGTTTAACCTGGGAGTTGACCAACCCCATCCGGGGGCTTAAACGTCTGGAGTTTGTTGACGGCGCAGAGGTCCACCGTATTCCCGTGTTGCGCCGGCGGCAGGAGTATTGCTCTACCTTTGAAATGGGTACTTTTATGTTGAGCGGGATGTGGCACAGCCTGTTTCAGGTCCCGGAGTTCAAGCCGGATGTTGTTCACATCTTCTTTGGTATCCCTGATGGGCCTATCGGCTGGGCGCTCAAGCGGGTCTATGGCTTGCCCTATCTTATCTCGCTGCGGGGGGCGGATGTGCCTTCGGAGGAAGTAAAACGTTTTGCCCGGCAGTACAAAGTGTTGCGTCCCTTTGTTCGCTGGCTTTGGCATGATGCCGACGCCCTGGTTGCCGTCTCTAACGGCCTGCGCGACTACGCTTTTCAAACCACGCCCGATTTGCCCATCGAGGTCATTTCCAACGCTATCGAACTATCGGTCTTTACCCCGTTAGCGCGTCGCAATGGCGATGGACCGGTGAAGTTGCTTTTTGTCGGTCGCTTCAACGCCTTTAAAAATGTCGAAGCATTGATTGAGACTGTCGGGCGTCTTAAAGAATTGGGGGTGGATAACTTTGAACTGCAACTGGTTGGCGACGGGGAACGCCGGGCCAACGTAGAGCGATTAGTGATTGACAAAAAACTGACCAAACAAGCCCGCTTTCTGGGTTGGGTTGACCGCGATTCTATTGTAAAGTTGTATCAACAGGCAGATTTATTTGTCACCGCTACCACCTGGGAAGGAATGCCCAATACAGTCTTAGAAGGTATGGCCTGCGGACTGCCGGTGGTTGCCACTCGCGCCTCTGGCTTAGAGGAGTTGGTGCGCGAAGGGGTGAACGGCTATTTAGTCGACATTAACGACACGGTTGCCCTGGCCGACCGCATAGCCACGCTCATCAACAACCCCTATGAGCGGCGCCGGATGGGCAAAGAAAGCCGCAAAGTCGCCGAGCAGGAGTTTGCCTGGGAGTATATTGCCGAGCAGTATGTAAAGATTTACGAACGTATATGCGATTACAAACAATAACTATTTTAACGCTCACTCTGGCCGGTTTTGCCTTGCGCCTGCACTACCTCACCGCCACCCACCCCTTTTTTGACGAATACACCACCGTACTCGCCGCCCGTAAGATTTTACGGGAAGGTTGGCCTATCCTTCCCTCCGGCCTCTTTTACGAGCATGGCCTGTTGTCCACTTACTTAATTGCCCCCTTCACCGCCTTGTTCATCAATACCCCTCAAACTCAATGGCAACCGGCTCACTGGGGGCTGATGCTCTCTCGCTGGCCCAGCTTGCTCATCAGCACGGCCACCATCCCTCTGATTTTTACCATTGGCCGCCGCGCCGGTCATTATTCATCTCTTGCAAGGCAAGACTTCATCATTCATCAATTATCAAACACCCAATCCAAAATCCAAAATCCAAAATCCAAAATCTCTTTACTTGCCGCCGGTCTCTTTGCTCTCAGTCCCGAAGGGATGGTTTGGGGAGGGCGAGCGCGTATGTATGCTTTAGCTACGTTGCTGGTTTTGCTAACCGTTTATTGGGCTTATCGCGGAGCCGCTCACCCGGCTCCGGCCAAATTTCGATGGCTGGCTCTGGCGACTCTTTTGGCTACGCTTCTTACTCAATTCGGCGCAATGATGCTTGTCCCGGCGTTGGTTGTTAGTATGGTTTTAACTGGCCGGCTCTCTTGGAGCAGGGGAGCGGCTAATGCAAAGGAGCAGGGGAGCAGGGGTGCAGAGGATCGGGGGAGCAAGGGAGCAGAGGAGCGGGGGAGCAGGGGAGAAGAAGAAAGTAGTTACGCATCACGCATCACGCATCACGCATCACGCATCCCTGTCCTGAACAATATCGAAGGGACGCATCACGCATCACGAGTCTGGTTTCTCCGCCCAACAATTTTGCTGGAAGGCGCGGCTTTGGCTGCCGTTGTTGGCTTTGCCATTTTTGTCAAACGTCTGGGTCGACCCATTGGCGCCGCATCTCTGGGCGATCCCGACAGCAGCGGCCTTTTGACAGAACTACTCAATACCATCACCTACCAAACAGCCTTTCACTTCACCTGGCCCGATACCGTCAAATTTCTCTCCCGCCAATTTGGCGTCCCTCACCACTTCTGGCTCACCATTGCCGCCATCGCCGGTCTCGCCATCGCCATAATTTTTTGGCTAATCCGAAAACAATTATCAATTACCAATTACCAATTACCAATTACCAATTACCAATCCGAACACTCCTTCACCCTCTTCCTCTGCCTCATATTTGGTCTCATCATCCTTGAAATGATAACCTTGCTCGACCCGTTTCGTCGCAACCCTCGCTACATCGTTATGTACCTGCCTCTCTTCTACCTTATCGCCGCCAATTCAATCAATTATCAATTATCAATTATCAATTATCAATTATCAAAACATATGCCTGGATTTTTCAATTATTATGCCAGGCGGTCAATCTCCAATCTCCCAATCTCCATTCTTGCCCTGCTCACCCTCTTTACCCTCATCGGCCTCGCCGACCTGCGCGTCGCCCTGCTCACCCCCGAACCGGCTTACGAAGAAGCCTTTGCCCACATCCAGGCCGAGTGGCAGCCCGGCGACATCTTGTTAACCATGAACACCCCCGCCGCCGGTCTCTACCTGGGTCACGCCGACGGTTTCACCGTCCAAGCCGATGCCGACCAATTTTTAATCAATGCCGATACTACGCCTGTTGACCGCTGGCTGGGCGCTCCCTGGCTGGGCGCAATAACCGATTTCAACGCTGCCCTCAATGCCGGCCCGCGAACGTGGTTTGTCATCGACGCCATCCGCCAGCCCGTCTACTTCCGGGGCGACTGGCAGGCCGTAGTCAACACCCAAATGGAGCAGGTGTGGACCAAAGATAACGCCATCATCTACCGTACCCGCCCCGACCAGACACCGTTGCCTACCCATCCCGACATCTTAATCAATGCCACTTTGGGCAACTCTATCCAACTTGCCGGTTACGCTCTTAAAATCCAAAATCCAAAACTTGCCCTCGAGCGAAGTGAAGGGCCCAAAATCCAAAATCTCCACCTTACCCTTCTCTGGCGACCCCTTGCCCCCCTATCTACCGACTACACCAACTTCCTCCACCTCCGCAACAGCGACGGCGCAACCGTTGCCCAACGCGACAGCCAACCCCTTGATGGAGCCTACCCCACCAGCCATTGGCAGCCCAACGAAACCGTCATCGACCCCATTACGCTACCTTTGCCCGACAACTTGCCGCCGGGAACGTATACCCTTTTCACCGGCCTATACCGGCTCGACACCCTGAAACGCCTCCCCGTTGCTAACGACGCCTCCGGCGAAAATGCTATTCTGCTTGGAGAAGTTGCATTGCCATGAGCTTCAACTCAGAGTTAGATACGCAAAAAACAGATCGAGCATCACAATTTACACAACCTCGCGTAATCGCCCTTTTTCTATTTCTGGTTGCCCTTGCCCCGCGCCTGCCCGGTCTTGCTCGCTTCCTGACCAGCGATGAAAATACCAACATCTTCATCGCCGGGAGCGACGTAATTGCCGCCTTTTTACGCGGCGATTTACGCGGCACTTACTGGCACTTTTATCCCGGCGTCACCATGAGTTGGCTTGATGCTCTGGGTATGGGCGGGCAATATTTACTCGATTTCCTTTCCGGCACGCCGTTACCCCCCTTTAGCGAGTATATCTACGGCGATATCCTGTCGTTAGTGGTGGCTAATCGTTTGCCTTATGCCGTTATGACTGCGGCGACTGTGCCGGCTATGTATCTAATGGCCCGCAAATTGCTACCCAACCGCGTGGCCCTACTCGGTGCGCTTTTCCTGGCCTTTGACCCCTTTTACCTGGCTCACTCCCGCGTTGCTCATGGCGACGCGCCGGTAGCCGTCTTTATGAGCCTCTCTGCCCTGGCATTCTTTATCTATACCCAACAAGTTACAGAGGGTGAGACAAAAAACAACTTTGCTCAAGCCGGGCCGCAGACCCGGCGATTCTGGTCGTTTAAAACGCGGGTCACGGCCCTGCTACGAGCTAACGAAAAACCTGTACTGCGCTCTTTAATCCGCGCCTTAACCTCTCCCTACCTTATCGCTTCCGCCATTCTTGGCAGTCTGGCCGCTTTAACCAAAGCTCCCGGCCAATTTATGGCTTTGTTTATTATTGGCCTATCTCTTATCTACGTTCTTCGTCAAATCCAATACATCAATAAAGATCAATTACCAATTACCGCTTACCAATTACCACGCACAATCCTCAGCCACTGGCTTGCCGTTATCATTGTCTGGGGTATCATCTCCTTAATTGTCTTCGTTCTTCTCTGGCCCTCTATGTGGGTGGACCCGTTAGGCACGTTTCGCCAGATGTGGGACGAAACCTTTGTTAAAGTTGACGAAGGGCATCTGGTCTACTTTTTAGGCCAGGCCACTCTCGATCCCGGCTCGTGGTTTTATGCCTATGTCATCCCTTTTCGCCTGACCCCCATCGTTCTGATAGGCAGCCTTTTGTCGCTGTTACTATTCATCCCCAAAATAAATTCCCTCATCTATTCTCAATTTCCAACCCTTCGGCATCTCGACTTTGCTCGATATGCCCTACACTCAAGACAAATCTCCAATCCACCCCTCTCCTCCTCCCCAGTCTCTCCCAATCTTCCAATTCTCCCAACTCCCCCAACTCATAAAACTCACCTCACTCACCAAACTTCCCCAACTCATAAAACTCACTTCACTCACCAAACTCACCAAACTCTCTCCCCCCATCTTTTTCTGTGGCTCTTCACCATCAGTCTTTTGCTCTTTGGCAACCTCAGTACCAAAAAACAGGATCGCTATCTGTTGCCTCTCTTCCCATTTCTCGACCTGCTGGCCGCCATCGGCTGGCTTGGCCTGATATCAATTATCAATTATCAATTATCAATTATCAAATCTCGGTTTAATACCCGGTTCTCATTTCTCATTGTTCATTGCTCATTTCTCATTGTACTGCTGCTCCACGCTATCCCCGTCATTACCTACTACCCCTACTACCTCGCCTACTTTAACCCTTTGATGGGCGGTCCTGTTCGCGCCGCTGAAACCACTTTGATGGGCTGGGGCGAGGGAATGGAGCAAGTGGCTGCTTATCTCAATGCCAAGCCTGACGCTCAAAATCTCTACGTGGCCTCGACCCCCTCACAAACGCTGCTGCCCTACTTTGCCGGTACCGGCGAAAACTTCTACACCAACGATGTCGCCTTTCGGGCCGATTATGTGGTTCTGTATTTGGCTCAAATGCAACGTTTGGCCCCCAGCCCTGAAATTGTGCGCTACTTTCAGGCTCAACAACCGGAAAAAATCATTACCATCAAAGGCGTCGTCTACGCCAAAATCTACCCCGGCCCCAAACTCATCTTGTCCGACATCCCCCCC
>JAJRVO010000711.1 GCA_024277275.1 Chloroflexota bacterium | reverse complement strand
GACCCGGCAGACATCTACGCCACCGACGAGGCTATTCTGGAGCTTTTCCCGGAGGATGAACACCTGACCCGCTGGATACGGATGGCTCAAAAGGATATCGAATTTCAGGGTTTGCCCGCCCGTATCTGCTGGCTGGGCTACGACGAACGGGCCAGGGCCGGTCTCAAATTCAATGAACTGGTCGCCTCCGGCAAAGTGAGCGCGCCCATTGTAATTGGCCGGGACCACCTGGACAGCGGCTCCGTAGCCAGCCCCAACCGCGAAACAGAAGGGATGAAAGACGGCTCCGACGCCATTGCCGACTGGCCGATACTAAACGCGCTGGTCAACGCCGTCAACGGGGCCACCTGGGTCAGTTTCCACCACGGTGGCGGGGTAGGTATAGGATACAGTTTGCACGCCGGGCAGGTCATTGTGGCCGACGGCACGCCGGAAGCCGCCGCTCGCCTGGAACGTGTTTTGACCTCTGATCCCGGTATGGGCGTGGCCCGGCACGTCGACGCGGGTTACCCGGAAGCGATTGAGTTTGCCAAAAAGCACAAAGTGAAGATTCCAATGCTCAAAAAAGAAGTTTAATGTGTTTTATGAGTTGAGTGAGTTTAATGAGTTTAATGAGTTTAATGAGTTTAATGAGTTTAATGAGTTTAATGAGTTTAATGAGTCGCTCTCTTACTGAACTCGCCCAACTCACCTAACTCACCCAACCCACCCAACTCACCCAACTCACCTAACTGTTTTTTAAAGGAGTAATTAACAATGACACTTGAACATCCCGTTCAAACATTTTTAGATGAATTAGCCGGCGGATCGGCCACACCCGGCGGGGGTAGCGCTGCCGCCGCAGCCGGGGCGATGGGGGCTGCACTGGTCAGTATGGTTTGCAATTTGACCGTCGGCAGGAAAAAATTTACCGATGTGGAAGCGCAGATGAAAGAAATTCTGAGCAAATCAGAGGCGTTGCGGGCTGAACTGACCCAACTTATCACCGACGATTCCGAGGCTTTTAACGCCATTATGGCTGCCTTTCGTATGCCCAAAAACACGGATGAATAAAAGGCCGCCCGAAGCGAAGCTATCCAGGCCGGAACCAAACAAGCTACACTGACTCCCCTGTCTACAGCCCGCGCCTGTGCCGAAGTAATCGAGTTGAGCCAATCGGTGGTAGAGATGGGCAATCCCAATGCCGCCAGCGATGCCGGGGCGGGAGCAGCTTGCGCCCAGGCCGGATTAAAGGCGGCGGCGCTTAATGTCCTCATCAACTTGCCGTCAATTAAGGACCAGGAGTTTGTCTCGACCCACCAAGCCAAGCTGGATCAAATTTTGACCAACCAAAACCTGGCTGATGAAATTCACGAGTTAGTCAAAAGTAAACTGTGAAAGGCAAATCTAATGAAAATCTTAATGTGCATTCCAAATATCAGCGAGGGCACAAACCTCGAAATCGTTGAGCAAGTTGTCAATGAAATTAGACGTGTTGAGGACGTAAAAATTCTGAACTACTCCTCAGACGCGGATCATAACCGCTCTGTGTTGACCTATCTGGGTCAGCCGGAAGCCGTCCTTGAGGCCACCAAGGCGATGGCGGTCAAAGCGCTTGAACTGATCGACATGACCCAACATCAAGGCTCCCACCCTCGTATGGGGGCCATAGATGTGGCTCCCTTTGTGCCGGTGCGCGGAGTCGAAACAGAAGAAGCCGTTGAAATCTCCCGGCAATTTGGCCGTTTTTTGGGAGAGCAGGGCGTGCCGGTCTACTACTATGAAGACGCGGCCACCCGGCCTGAGCGAGTCAATCTGGCCAAAGTTCGTAAAGGGCAATATGAAGCGTTGGAGGAAAAATTAAAGGACCCGGCTTGGACTCCCGATGAGGGGCCGGCTGCGTTTAACCCTAAAGCCGGCGCAACGGCCACAGGGGCGCGCTTTCCGCTGATTGCCTTTAACGTCAACCTGCGCACCACCGATGTTGAAATTGCCCGGCGCATTGCCAAAACGGTCCGTCACATCAATGGTGGGTTTCGCTACGTAAAAGGCATGGGCCTGGCTCTGGAAGAACAGGGAATGGTGCAAGTGTCGATGAACCTGACCAACTATACCAAAACGCCCATTCCTCGGGTGGTGGAAACAATCCGCATGGAGGCAGCCCGTCATGGCGTCAGCATTGCCGGAACCGAAGTTGTGGGGACGCTGCCTCTGGGCGCAATCGAGGAAATTGTCAAGCACTATATCCAGGCTCATGATTTTGATCTGAGCCAGGTGATTGAGTATTCACTGCTTGGGTAATGTCTTTGGATATATTGGTAATTAGTAATTGGTTATTGGTAATTGTTTGCGTGAGCCTAATCTCCAATTACTAATCTCCAATGACCCGTCACCAGATTGGGTAATATTTATGGAAGAACAAAAGAGTGTGTCGCCCGTTATCCTTGACGGCGAATCTTTAACCATCGAGCAAGTCATTGCCGTGGCCTACGGTCAACCCCGACAACCCACGGTAGAGCTAAGCCGCGAGGCAGTCGCCAAAGTCAACCGCGCCGCCGAGGCTGTCGCTCAAATGTTGGCGCAGGGACAGGTGGCCTATGGCATTACCACCGGCTTTGGCGCTTTCAAAGACCGAATTATTTCGCCTGACCAGGTCAAGCAATTGCAGCGTAACATCGTTCTCAGTCACGCTGTTGGCGTTGGCGAACCGTTCGATATTCCCACCACGCGGGCCATTATGCTAATCCGGGCCAATACCCTGGCCCGGGGCCATTCCGGGATTCGGGTATTGACCCTGCAACTGCTGCTGGATTTGCTAAACGCCGGAATCCACCCGATCATTCCAGAAAAGGGGTCGCTGGGAGCCAGCGGCGATCTGGCTCCGCTGGCCCATATGAGCCTGGTTCTGTTGGGTCTGGGCGAGGCTGAGTATCAGGGGCAGGTGTTATCCGGCGCGGAGGCTTTGGATCGGGCAAAACTAAAACCTGTCACCCTGGCGGCCAAAGAAGGGCTGGCTTTAACCAACGGCACGGCGGTGATGTGCGCTTTAGGAACGCTGGAAACATACCACGCCCGGCTCTTAAGCCGAACTTCAGACATCGCCGGGTGTCTCAGCCTGGAAGCCTTGCACGGCACCCCGCTGGCTTTTGACGACCGTATTCATCAACTACGCCCCCACCCCCGGCAGCTAAACTGTGCCGCTTATCTGCGCGAGTTGCTAAATGGCAGCGAGTTTACCCGTCATCATGACCCTACCAACGTTCAAGATGCTTATACCTTGCGCTGCATTCCGCAGGTACACGGAGCCGTACGAGACGCCATTGCTTACGCCCGCTGGGTAATGGAAATTGAACTCAACGCCGTCACCGATAACCCGCTTATCTTCATCGATGATGATACCGAAGAGGTTACGGTCCTCTCCGGTGGGAATTTTCATGGCGAACCGCTGGCTATTGCTATGGATTACCTGGGTATCGGTATGACTGAGATGGGCAACATTTCAGAGCGGCGCCTGATGCGCCTGACCGATGAAGCCAGCAATGCCCATGTGCTGCCCGCTTTTCTGACCAAAAATGGCGGTCTCAACTCCGGCTTTATGATTACGCAGTACACCGCCGCGGCCCTGGCTACAGAAAACAAGGTTCTGGCTCACCCGGCCAGCGCCGATACCATTCCCACCTCGGCCAACGTGGAAGACCACGTGAGTATGGGTTGTACCGCCGCCCTCCAGGCTCGCCAGATTATCAATAATGTGGAGCATATTTTAGCCATAGAGTTATTGGCCGCCGCCCAGGGCATCGACTTTAGAAAGCAAGCGTTAGGACAGCAAGCAAAACTGGGGAAAGGAACCCAACCGGCTTATGATTTAATCCGCAGCCAGGTTCCTTTTGTGGAGCAAGATACCACGTTGTATCCCTACATGGAGGCCGTCAGAAATCTGGTTGCCACCGGCCAACTGGTGGAGGTAGTCAACAAGAAAGTGCAAGATATTTGGGAGAGCACAATATGATTCAAGTCGATTTATTAATTCTCAATGCCGCGCAAGTTATCACCTGCGCCAGCCCGGATGGCCCCAAACGGGGAGAAGCTATGACCGATGTCGGGCTAATCACTGATGGGACTGTAGCTGTGGCCGATGGGGAAATTGTCGCTGTTGGCCCTACCGTCGATCTACAGGCCGATTACAATGCCCATCAAACCATAGACGCCGGCGGCAAAGTAGTTTGCCCCGGCTTTGTCGACCCCCATACCCACGTTGTCTACGCCGGCGACCGGGTGGGTGAATTTGAGCTGCGAATCAAAGGGGCCAGTTATATGGAGATTATGGCTGCCGGGGGGGGCATTGTCAGCACCATGCGAGCCACGCGAGCAGCGAGCGTGGAGCAGTTGGCAGCGGAAACGCGGCCACGCCTCGCGGCTATGCTCAAATTGGGCACAACCACGGCGGAAGTCAAAACGGGCTATGGCCTTGACACCGACAGCGAACTCAACATGCTCAAAGCCATCGAGAGTCTGGACCAAAACCAGCCCATCGACCTGGTTCCCACGTTTTTGGGCGCGCACGCCATTCCGCCTGAGTACAAAGATCGCACCGATGCTTTTACCGATTTGGTAGTAGAGGAGATGCTGCCCCAGGCAGCGGCGTGGTACAAAAACTCATCTTTTGGCCGGCGAAATTGGCCCTTTTTTAACGATGTTTTTTGCGAGCAAAACGCTTTTGATCTGGTCCAATCGCGGCGGGTGCTGGAAACGGGGCTGGCTTTGGACATCCCCGCCAAAATTCACGTCGATGAATTCACCTCGATGGGGGGGGTGACGCTGGCGGTGGAGCTAAACGCTATCTCAGCCGATCATCTGGACGTAACCACGCCGGAGGAACGAGAACGGCTGGCTAACTCGTCCACCGTAGGCGTAGTGTTGCCTGCGGTGAATATCAACCTGGGCAGCGCCCACTTTGCCGATGCGCGGGCGCTGGTTGACGCCGGCGTAGCCCTGGCCCTCTCAACCGATATCAACCCCGGGTCGGCCCCCTGCCCCTCAATGCCGCTGGTTATGGCGATGGCCTGTCGCTACCAAAAACTGCTACCCGCTGAGGCGATGAACGCCGGCGCTATCAACGCCGCTCACGCCATCGGTTTGGGAGACCGGGTCGGTTCCATTGAAGTTGGTAAACAGGCCGATTTGCTGATTGTCGATGTTCCCGACTATCGTCATTTGGCTTATCAATTTGGGGGAAATTTGGTTGAGCGGGTTATCAAACGGGGAAATCTACGATATTGAACTTACACAACAAGCCACCCGTCAATCAACCTCCGTTGGTCCAAACGCAGCCCGGCGTCTTGAGCTATTTGGATGGCTGCTTTATATTCGGACGAAGCCAAGGAACGGTTGATCTCCTCATATTTCTCCGATGACACCTTCCACGCCGGGCGATACTGAGCCATCACATTCACATAAGTGTCGGGGGCGACTTCTTTGGCCAGGAAATGCATAATCTGGCGCGACTCGTCGAGCATACCCGGCATAACCAGGTGGCGAACCAGCACGCCGCGTTTGGCTATACCATTCTCATCAAACTTGAGCGGCCCTACCTGATGGTTCATCTCCTTGAGCGCGGCGCGGGCGGCGTCACCATAATCTTTGGCCTTTGAGTAACGCAATGATGACTCTGCCGTCCAAAATTTAAAGTCGGGCATATAGATATCAACGATGCCATCCAACTGACGCAGGCTTTCCATTGAGTCATAAGCCGAGGTATTGTACACAATCGGCAGGTGCAGCCCGGCCTCAACCGCCAGCGCCAAGCCTTCCAACACCTGCGGCACGACGTGCTCCGGGGTGACAAAGTTAATGTTGTGACAGCCGGTATCCTGCAACTCCAGCATCATCGAGGCCAGCTCGGTGGGGCTGACTTCTCGTCCTTTGTCGACCTGGCTGATATCGTAGTTTTGGCAAAAGACGCATTTAAGGTTGCACATATTAAAGAAGATGGTGCCGCTGCCCCGCCAACCGCGCAAGCAATCCTCCTCGCCCGTGTGGGGAAAGTAGCTGCTGACTTGGGCATAGCGCCCGGTTTTACAAGTCGCTGTTTTGTCTTCCAGGCGATTAACGCCGCAATCACGGGGGCAAACTTTACATTCCGCTAATCCGGCGACTGCTTCCTCGGCCCGGCGCTGTAACTCGCCGGTGCGATGCAGGGCCAGGTAGGCCGGTTCAAACTTGGTGGCGGGGATGGTGTATTGGGGAGAGGTAGAAGAAGAAGCCATTTTGATGTCTCCTCTGCCAGTTCTGTGCCAGAGCTGGCACGCTCTATCAAACCATATCTTTGAGTATACATCTTCGACTCGGCCTCGTCAATACGTTTGCCGGGTCAACAGCAATTCAGTAATGCAAAAAACACTAGAATCCGGGGATATCAAAATGTCTGTAGACTTTACACCCTTCATTTAGTTGACATAAAAAGTTAAATCATTATAATTGAGAAAACCTCACCCGCTTTGCAAAGAGTACAACCAATGACCATCGGCTTTGACGATACCGTACGCCAGAGACTAAAGAAAAACGGACATAACAAAAAGCAAGCAAACGGCGCTACTTACACTGTCCAAAGCGACAAACGAGGGCATTATTACCGCCACCCCCAACAAGGACGGGTCAAAGTTGTC
>JAJRVO010000710.1 GCA_024277275.1 Chloroflexota bacterium | reverse complement strand
TGAATTATAAAGTGATCATTTGCACTATATACCGTATTGTGTGGCTTAAAGGCCAGTTTTACTTTACCATTTACAATTGATTATTTACCATTTACCATTGTATTTTTCTTGCCCGTGAGACAGTTATTTAATTCTCATTCCAAAGCAAGTTTGCACCCCTCAACGGCATACTGATAAAAATGCTCACTCCGCAACCATTTTGGCGACTATAGAAGGCGATTTTGAGAGCAGACAAAAACTGCTTGATATGCTGGACTTGCAGGTAACGTTGGATATTATCAACTACAAGCGCACGAGTTTTGTATCATGTAAGCAGGGCTGTTCAGTTCTCGCCAATCGCCGGTGATTTTACCGCCAAGAACGCCAAGATCGCCAAGATTTTTATAACTTCTTTGCGTCCTTTGCGCTCTTGGCGGTTTAAAAAATTATGCCACGCCTTGGAACTGAACAGCCCTGATCATGTAAGATAGGGAATATAGAAAACTTGCCTATTAAATACGCTTTGTCAAAACCGTGATTTGGGTGTATAAACTTAAAAATAGTAATTGGTAATTAGTTAGTAGTGATTAGACTCAATAACCAATTACTAATAACCAATAACCAATAACCAATTACTAATTCAGGAGGCTAACAACATGGTCATCGGTAAAGATGAAACAAGTAAATTGCAACGCAAGCTCAAATTTGGTCAAATTGGTGGCGGGCGCGACTCTTTTATTGGGGCGGTGCATCGCCGGGCGGCCATTTCAGACGGGTTCACAGAATTTGTGGCCGGGGCGCTCTCCAGCGATCCGGGCAAAGCCAGGTTGTCGGGCCAGGATTTGCTGTTACCCCCGGAGCGCAATTACGGAACGTGGCAGGAGATGCTGGAGAAAGAAAGCGCGCTGCTACAAGGCGAACGTATCGACTTTGTCAACATTGTGACTCCTAATCACGTCCACTTTGAGCCGGCGCTGGCTTTTGTAGAGGCCGGATTTAACGTGGTTTTAGACAAGCCGATGGTTCATACCAGCGAACAGGCCCAGGCGCTCATCAAGGCGGTGGAAAAACACAATGTGGTTTTTGGCGTCACCCACAACTACACCGGCTATCCGATGGTCAAAGAAGCCCGCGATTGGGTGAAGTCGGGCAAATTGGGCAATATTCAGCGGGTGGTCGTAGAGTATCCCCAGGGTTGGTTATTAGATAAGATTGAGGACGACGGGCAAAAGCAGGCTGAGTGGCGCACCGACCCGGCCCGTTCCGGTATAGCCGGGGCAATGGGCGATATCGGCTCGCACTGCGAAAATCTGGTCAGCTACATCACCGGCCTGAAAGTAGACGCGCTTTGCGCCGATGTAACCACGTTTGTGCCGGGACGACAGTTGGATGACGATGCCAGTGTACTGCTGCGCTTTAAAGGCGGAGCCAAGGGTGTGTTGTGGGTTTCTCAGATTGCCGCCGGTGAGGAAAACCATATCAGCATTCGTGTCTACGGCGCTAAAGGCGGGCTTTTCTGGGATCAGGAACATCCTAACTGGGTTCACTTCATGCCTCCTGATGGCCCGGCCCAAGTTTACAAACGAGGCAACGGCTACTTTTGCGAAGCAGTCGACCGGGCCACTCATTTGCCCTCCGGCCATCCCGAAGCTTTCTTTGAAGCGTTTGCCAATATCTATATGAACGTTACCGACACCATTCGAGCCAGATTGGCGGGACGTGAACCAACCGAATTGGAGCTTGACTTCCCAACGGTTTACGATGGCGCACGCGGGGTAAAATTTATTGAGAAGGTCATAGCGAGTGGCAAAAGCGACCAGAAATGGATATCCTTCGATTAAAGGATGTGAGCAGGGACTATTACAAATCATTATATAAAATATTAATTCTTTTGTGGGCCGGTTTTGCTTTTTCGGCTTGTGCCTCGCCTGATAAAGCAGAGACCGCGGAGCCACTGCTTGTTTCTGCCGCCTCGGACCTGATTTTGGCTTTTGAAGAAATGGGCCAACTTTATCAACAAGAGACAGGTCAGACTGTGGTCTTTAATTTTGGCTCTACCGGCCAATTGGCGCAACAGATTGACCAGGGCGCGCCGGTCGATCTGTTTGCGGCGGCAAATATCAGCTTTGTAGAGGAGTTGGCGGCTAAAAATCGGGTGTTGCCCGACTCTGTGCAACCTTACGCCCGGGGACGCATTATCCTTTGGACGCGGGCCGACTCGGTTTTTACGGTGGAAACGGTTGAAGCGCTGCTGAAACCGGAGATTCAACGGGTGGCTCTGGCTAATCCGGCTCATGCGCCCTACGGTATGGCTGCCCGCCAGGCTTTACAAAGCGCCGGAATATGGGAGATGCTCCAACCCAAACTGGCCCTGGCCGAAAATGTGCGTCAGGCGCTTCAATTTGCGGAAACCGGCGATGCGGATGTGGCTATTGTGGCTTTATCGCTCAGTACAACCCCTAATGGTCGCTGGGAACTCATCCCCGAAGATTTGCACCAACCCATCGAACAGGCATTGGCAATAGTAGCCGATAGCCTGCGTCAAGATCAAGCTCGCCAATTTGCCGACCTCATCAATAGCTCGTCCGGTCGCGCTATTATGCGTAAATACGGTTTTCTGCTGCCGGATGAGAGCGTAGATTGATAGAATGGGCTTGGTTCCAGTTAGATTGACACTTTTATACCTGTAAAACGTAATTCGTAATTCGTAATTCGTAATGATCGCTATCTTGCCAAATTGTTGCATTTTACGCATTACGCATTACGCATTTTTTTCTGAACCGCGCTGATAAAAGAGACAAAGGGGGAGTTATGATTTGGGAACCGTTACTGTTGTCGCTGCAAGTGGCGGTGTTGGCTACGGTTCTGGTGAC
>JAJRVO010000709.1 GCA_024277275.1 Chloroflexota bacterium | reverse complement strand
AGACGCCGTAAACATCGGCTTGCACGGTGGAGGTAACTCTGCTACCGGAAGGCACAGAGGTAAGTATAGCCTGGGCCGTGCTGCCCGATGTTTGGGCGGTGTAAATTGGCATCTGGTTGCTCAGATATCCCAAATCGTTGTTAAAAACAACAGTCGTGCCGTCAGGAACGGGGTTGCCGGCATTGGTTAAAAGCGTAGCCGTGAGCGTTGTGGTAGAGACGCCGTTGGCAACAATGGAAGCTGGATTGGCGCTCACGGTCAGGGTATAGGGTAAGGCCGGGTAGTGATAACCCAAATCAACTGTACCCTGGTCGCCCTGCTCATCAATGCGAGTGACGCGAAGCGAAAGATTGGCGGCAGCAGCAGTTTTGCTGCCTCCATCCAAAGCGGGGCTGTTGCTCGCCTGGCCGGCGACAATCTGGCTGAGATAGTAATTACCCTCTGTGCCGGGGCCGGCAACAAAAAGAGGGTCTTGCGAGATGGAGTTGGCGCCGCTGATAATCCCATTCCAGTTGCCGCCGGTATTGTTCCAGACATTGTTGTAGTGATTCACGGTGTTAGTTACCCCGGCCGCCACAGTAATGCCGTACCCCGTATTTGAAACCACATTGTTGTTTATCAAGGTGGTATTGCTGGTGTTATTCGCCAGGTTTATGCCATCCACCACACTACTGACAATGGTGTTGTTGGCAATGGTGTTATAGTTGCTATCGCCAAGATAGTTTCGCAACCAGATGCCGTAGCCATTGCTGCTACGAAGGGTTGTGCTAATGATTAGATTGTTCTTGATGGTGGAAGAGGTGACGCCAGCAAAGTGTATACCGGCCTCATTATTGTTCTTGCTGACGTTGTTCATCACCGTCAGACCAGTGGCGCTATAGAAATAGAACCCGCCAAGCGAAGGCGGGCTTTGTCCCTGGTTGTCGTGACTGTAGTTATTGATAACGGTTGAGTTGTTACTGCCGCAGCAAAGATTGATCCCATCGCCGTTATTATTATAACTCTCCACGTTCTCAATCCAGGCATTGGGAGCATTTTTTAGCTGGATACCTTCATCTGTAGCGCTATCGTGGGTCTTGCTGTTGCGAATAGTTACATAAGAGGCGGTAATAGATGGGTCAGAGTAGATCAAGTCTTTAGTAGTGGGACCGGCCGAGCCATCCACATCCAGGCCATCAATGGTAACGTAGCCGGCATTAATCTTGATAAGATTTGGAACATCCTCCAAGATTTTGGGATACGATCCCGTGCCAGGCCAGACGGTGTAAATATCCGGCTTATCAGGTTCAGCCCCCCCCTTGGTGATGATAAAACTGGAGTAGGTTGCCCCAGCCTTGATGTAAAAAACCTCGGCTACGCCGTCAACGGATACATCATGGGCTTTTTGTATGCTCTGGTAGGGATTTCCAGCCGAGCCGCTGCCGGTGGTGTCGCTACCGGATGTAGCGTCGATATAAAAGACCGTTGTTGTGGCTCTGGCCTGTTTTGCTAATGAACCCAGAGTCAGTATCAACACCAACGCGCTTAAAAACAATACCTGCAAAATGCGAACAAAAATATCGATATTTCTATGTAACATTGCAATCAACTTTCTTTATTAACGTTTTACAAAACTTTGCTTTGCCACCAACAAAAAAATAGCGCGCTCAACAAAAGCAGCCCCGTTAAACCGGGCCAATTCTGTCAGAGAACGCTATTTAGACCATTCAAGGGAAATTGTTGTTACTTACTTGCTGAACCATTGCTACTCAAACTTAACTTCTTCCTAAACACAATATCCCGGTACTAGTTTAGTTGTTAAACAAGCTATCAGGTGCAAATGCTCAAAAAACTGGAGTTGAATTTTTCAGTTTATTACTGTTGGTATGCAAAAGTTGTGCCAACATATTTTTTATAAAAATTATTACACTTATAATATAGCACAAAAGAGTATGGTATGTACCAAACAATTTGTTACGATTTATTACAAAATATTAACGGGCAACGGATAATTTATAGAATTGTTATTTGGGGAACAATGCAAACAACGATGAGGTGAATAGTTACAAAATGGGGATGTTAGCCAAAATATAGCCTCCGCCCCGAATGGTGCGGATGTAGTCGCTACCCAGTTTGCGCCGCAAGCGACTGATGTGAACTCGCAACGTTTCCTGAGCCTGAGCGTCGCCGGATTCATAGCCCAGACCGTCTGTTAAAAGCTGCCCAATGGGAACGGGTTGGCCTAGCGATCCGACCAAAATCTTTAATAAACCAAACTCTGTAGGCGTAAGAGAAACGCGTTGGCCGGCCAACAAAACCGTGTGGGAACCTAATTCTATGATTAGCTCGCCGGTTTTGATGGTTTCAGGAGGGATTGAAGCTGCCTCTGTTTTGGCGGGTAACGCTATTGCCGCCTGACGGGCTAATCGACGCTGTTGATCAAGTTTTGCTTTTTGCGCTATGGCCCGGCCGGCGCAGGCAATTATATCATCCAGCACGCAGGGTTTCTTTAAATAATCAAACGCCCCTTGACGAACGGCTTCGATGGCGGAATCAACGGTGGCGTAAGCGGTCATTATGATTATCATTATGTCGGGCCAGCGGTCTTTAACCCGGCGCATAACTTCCAGACCGCCTATGCCGGCCATGTGTAAATCCAGCAGCATCACATCGCAGGTTTTATCTTTCAGCCATACCAGGGCTGCTTCTCCAGAGTTAACTTCATATACTTCCCAACCTGCTTCGGTAAGACCATATGAGGCAAAAAAACGTATGGCCTCCTCGTCATCAACAATTAAAACTTTACCGGTCATTTTTTATTGCTCCTCAACTTTGGTTTTTCAATTGGGCGTGTTTCATTTGAGTCGGAGAGGGGAGAAATTGGGGGGAGCTACCCCCCAAGCCCCCCGGCCTGCGGCGCTTTTTGACTCATTTGAAACACACCCTTTTCAATTGGGCGCGATCAAAATGAGTTGGGGATAGCTACCTCCCAGGCCCCCCGGCCGTTCGGCTGAGCTCACGACGAAGCCTGCGGCGCTTTTCTACTCGTTTTAGTCACACCTTTTTCAATTTGAGGCAAGATTATAGTAAATTTTGTTCCAATATCGGCTTCGCTCCAAATGCTAATGTCGCCCTGGTGGTAGTCAATTATTTGTTTGACAATGGATAACCCCAGGCCGGTGCCCCGGGCTTTGGTGGTAAAAAAGGGGTCAAAAATTTTTTGTCGGTGTTCAGGTGAAATACCAGGACCGTTATCGGCCAGAGTAATAATTTGGCAGCCGTCTTCGCTATGCAGAGACAGGCGTAACTCTCCACCGGGTCCCATTGCATCAATACTATTACCAATTAAATTAGAAAGCGCCCGACCCATCTGATCAGAATCCATTAGAGTCAGGGGTAATTTGTCGGCCAATTCTATATGGCAAGCAATCTCCTTATCGGCCAAATTTAATTCCCACTGGGCCATTTCATTTTCCAGAACCAATCCCAATGAACCGGGAACCAAACTAGGTTTGGGCGCGCGCGAAATGTAGAGGATATCTTCAATCATGCGGTCAATCCGGGTCATATTGGCTTCCATCAGGGCCGCGCCTTGCCGGCGGGGGTCATTTTTGGACAAATCACGCACAAAGTATTCCACCCCCATCCTGATAGCCATCAGCGGATTGCGTAATTCGTGAGCCACCGTGGCCGCCATTTGCCCCAGAGCGGCCAGTCGTTCTTTATGGATTAGTTGAGTTTGAGCCTCTTGCAAGTCGTTAAAAAGTTGAGCGTTGTATATAGTTTGGGCCACCTGATGGGCAAATGCCTGGGTCAAGTTAGCATCGTGGGCTGTAAAAGCATCCGGTAAATGGCGATCAACAGCTAAATAACCAATCATTTTTTGGGCCACTAATAAAGGCGCGCCTATCCAGCATCTAACTTTTTCTGCCCCTTCCCAAAATTGGTAACGAGCATCTTCCTGAGTATCTTGAATAAGAATATAACTTTTTTGAGCTTGCATCTCCTGAAACAAAATATTCTGTTCGCACCGTTGGTTGACAAGATGGCTATCCAGGCCGTAAGCCGCTTCCATGATCAGGTAATCTTCTTTAACCAAAAAAACGGCGGCGGAGTCGTAGGTAATCAACTGCTGCAACTTTAGCAGAATGTGATTGAGGAATTCGTCCGTAGAAAGAGTCAGGCTAACCGAAGCCACAACTTCAGCCAGAATGGTGGCAATTTCTCGTTGACGCTGCTCATCTTTAATTTTTGCGGCCAACTCGGTAGAATACTGCTGAATTTGCTCATAAGCTCTTCGGTTTTCTTCTTCTATGCGCTTGCGCTCTGTAATATCGCGTATAATTCCCTGAGTAGCCAATCCGCCGCGGTAGGTAGGGTAAGAAACGCTAAGTTCCACTTCAATTTCCCGGCCGTCTTTATTCAGGGCGGTAAATTCGTAATAGGGCCGAAGTTTTGGGTCCTTTTCTTTTTCCGGGAGCAACCCAATTAAATTTTTACTTTTGGGAGCAACAATATTGGTAAAGATAAAATCCGGCGCGTTAGCGTCTTTT
>JAJRVO010000708.1 GCA_024277275.1 Chloroflexota bacterium | reverse complement strand
CTTTTGGTGGTTGCGTTGTCGTTTAGGCTGTGGTAGACAAACCCAAGTTTACTCAATGAATCGGCCTCGCCAACTTGATTGTTGATTTCTTTGCGGATACCCAACGCTTGCCCAAGCTGGCTCCGCGCTGCTGTATAATCGCCCAGCTTGCAGTAAGTTATCCCAAGATGGCTAAAGATGTCCGCTGCGCTTTCACGGTCTCCAATCTCTTGGGCAGTATTTAGCGCATACTCAAAGTAGTCTCGCGCGGCCTCAAAGTTGTTCATATAGAGATAAGTTAAACCAACAGAATAAAAGGGTTTTAACTCTCCGCGCCGGTCTCCAATTGTGTAGTAAATGGGGATTGCTTGTTCAAAATGCTCTTGTGCAACCGAATAGTTGCCCAATTGACAATGGATAAGACCGGACATATTTAGATTGTTGGCTTCACCCAGGCGATCACCGCTGGTTTGGCATATTTCTAAAGATTGCCGGCAAGAATTAAACGCCGCCGAGTAGTTGCCCTGGCGCCGGTAAGCATTAGCCAGGGCATACAGACTGGCGGCTTCGTCATAGCGATTGTTGCCGGTTTGGGCCAGAGTTAGGGCTTGCTCTAATATGTCTTGAGCTGCTTTATAATCACCCTGGCGCAATAATATTTTGCCCCACATTATATAACCGTTGCTCTCGCCCGCCCAATCCTCGGCTTGCTTGGCCTGAGCCACAGCTTGCTGCGCCAAATCTAAAGCAGCGGAATAGTTGCCGGTTGCTTCGGCGTAATTGGCTTGGCGCAGGGCAACCGCAATTTTTCGCTGGTCGTCTTTCATTTCTTTAACTAGCCTGGTTAATGCTTGTAAATCTTGGCGCTGTACTTCCCGATGCCCGTGGCGGTCGTATACGGTTTCTCGGGCCAGCAACAGATTGTACCGCCCCACCTGATTGGTTTCCGGGGTCAAGTCCAGGGCACGGTTGATATATCCTACTGCCTCTGCGTTGGCAAATTGAGCCACGGCTTGCCGGCCTAATAATGAAGCGTAGCGCTGCTCGCACTCGTCATCTTCAGCTTGATGCCAGTGATATACCAGCAATGGATAATAAGACGTTAAAGGGGTAGGCGGATGGAGAAACTGCGATGCCGGAGAGGTTAAAGCCAGAGGGTCGCCGGAAAAGTTCACCTTTTCTTGCCCGTTTTGGGACGTTTGCTTCTCTGACTGTCCAAAAGTGGCCTCGTACCACATAGCTACGGTGCGATGCAGTTGCCGTCGCCGGTCAAAGGGTAATGACTCGTAGGTTACTTCTCTGATAATGAAGTGTTTGAATTGGTACGTTAAATTGCTCTCCGGGTCTTCCGGTCGTATAAAATCCAGGTAGATTAAATCATTAAGATAATCTTTTAACAGGCTCTCATCAATTTCCATATGTTTGCTTAACGTATCGCGCAGCGTATCATATGCAAAAGTATGCCCAATAACAGCCGCTATTTTTAGCATTAACTGTTTTTCGGGGGCTAATTGGTCAATGCGAGAAAGAATAACGCTCTCAATGGTTGCCGGCAATGTTTGAGCGGCCCGGCCCAGATCGCCGCTGATGAGGCAGCGTATTTTACCCTTGATGGTTTTGAATGTAATAAAACCGTTGTCGTACAGAAAATAGAATAGTTCTTCGGCAAAGAAGGGGTTGCCACTGGCTCGCGTGCGTAATAATTCGGCTACCGCTTCAGGCAGTTCATTACTGCTTAGCCCCAGACTTGTTACGGATAGAGCCAGAGTTTCTTCTGCCGGCAGCGAATCTAAGCGCAACCGCTCGGTTTTTTCCATACCAGCTAATACCTTTGCCCCGGTATGAATAGCGGAGCCTTCTAAAGGACGCATTGCCAATACCAGCATTAAAGGCAAATCACTGGTCATCAGGTTTTTAGCCACTTGCGCTGCCAGTTCCCAAGAGAAGGGGTCTAGCCATTGGGCGTTTTCCAGTATCAACGCCATCGGTTTTTGAGTTGCTTTGGCTTGTAATAGAGCCAGCAGCAGCAAGGCTAAATACTCTCGTCGACGAGGGGCATCCAGCGAGGATGTTACCCCATTTTCCGGGAAATGCAGGTCCAGAATATCATTTAGCAAAGAGATGTGCTCTAGCAAATTGGGAGCTGCTTTAGATATTTGGGCCTGGATTTGCTGTTGCTGTTCATGTTGTTTGGCGGGGTTGCTATTATTGGCGTTATGCGGGTCAAAATAGGCGGTAAAAACATCTTGCCATGCCCGGTATGGTATGTCTTGTTGAATGCTGCGTCCCATACCCAAAAGCGTTGTTATGCCGCGCTCCTGTGTCAACCGGATTAGGGTTTCTAATAGTTTCGACTTGCCAATTCCGGCCTCGCCTTCAATGATTATAATCCGGCTGCGTCCGGCTTCTACCTGGTTCAGGTTAGAGATTAATTTGGCTATTTCGGTTTGCCGTCCTACTAACGGTTCGGCAATTTTTGCCTGGCTAATCTGGTCAAGCTGCCACCTGGGGTAATTGTCGCCGGTAGGCCGATAAACGCGAATAAAGCCTACTTTTCCTTTTACCTCTACCGGGGGCAGAGCCTTAAAGCTCATCTGGCCGTAGGTGCTGCGGTAGGTTTGATAATTGCAGCATATCTGGCCCGACCCGGCGGCAACCATTAACCGGGCTGCCAGGTTAACGGTGTCGCCCATAACCGTGTACTCTCGGCGGCTGGCGCTGCCAACCGGACCGGCAAAGACGCGTCCGGTTGTTGCGCCAATGGCTAATTTTAGATTGTGATTTTTAGCCAGAGTTTGCAAATCCATAGCGCAGCGTAACGCCCGTTCAGGGTCGTCTTCGTGGGAATAGGGGGGCGCGCCAAATAAAATGAGCAGCACCGTGCCTTTATCGTCTACGGTTAATCTGGGCAAACTGCCCTGATAGTGGTAGATAATTTTCTGCGCGTCTCGCAAAAAGGCATGCAATCTTTCAATAACATCGGCTTGCTCGTAATCAAGACCCTCAACGCCCACAAACAGCACGCTCATGGGGCGTAGCGTTGCCAGCCAACCATGTAACTCTTCATCCAGCCAGGTGCGTACCGGCTTGGGGGTAAAGCACCGCAAAACACGCTCAACCATAGTTGGATTTTGAACAGTGTCCCAATTTATGGGGGGTAAAGGTTGCATAGGTAATGGGTACGGAGAAACTATGGCTTCGGCTTCTGGGCTAAGTACTATCTCCCCTTGCCCGGCCTTATTTTCAGCCTGAGCCGTTTGACGCAGAGGGTCGCCGGCAATCATATATTCCCAACGATCGTCAATGCCGCCCACCAGAGCCGATAAAACCTCTCCGGCCCCAATCCCAATCTTCATTTTCAGGGTGACAAGGCCAACGCTGCTTTTCATGATGCCAAACTCTTGCATAGCCAGCTGCATTGTTTCTGCCGCCTGCCTGGCCCGGCGAGTAGCCGCTTCCAGCGACTCTTCTGTGGCCGGAAAAATCACGGTTAGGGCGTCGCCGCCAAACTTAACTACCTCGCCTCCCTCTGCTTCAGCAAAAGCAATCATCCAGCTAAAGTAACGGTTTAGCAGGCGAGTCAACTCCTCTGGCCCCTCTGAACCTTTTTGGCCCAAAGCCTCTGTTAGCGGGGTAAAGCCCGACACATCGGCAAAGAGTACAGCGGCCGGAAAACGTTCGCTCTGGGGTTTTGCAGGCAGCATTGGCGTTGCGCTATTTAATACGTCTCTAACCAAACTTGACGGAAGGTAGGCAGCAACCGTGCGTAATAAATCAGACATATCATCTAATTCCTGCTAATGGAGATCATCTCTATCCAAATTACTATTTAGCAAAAGGGGAGTTTAAAACTGGCACCATAAATAGTATAACACATCCCAATCCAATAGACTAACCCTTTTTCCTATATTAGAATTGTTATCCCGCAGAGAAAACAGTTCTTTGGTAATGAAGGTTTTAGTTGCAGTTTTGGTTTGCTTCCTGCTATTGACCAGATTATAATCGCCTCATGACATCTGGTATTCGTTTTTCTCTTGTGGGGGTGGTTTTACTGACCTATCTGGTTGCGGGGGCGCTGTATGTTACCTTGACTCCCAACTGGCAGGCCCCCGATGAACCGGCCCATTACAACTATATCCGTTACCTGGCTGCCAAAACCGGCTTTCCAGAATTGGTTGCCGGTTGTTACGACCAAACCTATCTTAACAAATTAACCTCGCATCGCTTCCCGGCAGAGTTGCCCATTGACAATGTTTGCTATGAATTCCACCAGCCCCCCCTTTATTATCTGCTGGCTACCCCTCTTTTTGTTTTGAGCAATGGTTCTCTAACGGCGTTGCGCCTGTTCTCGGTGGCGTTGGGTGGGGGCGTTGTTGTATTGGCCTTTTTTACCGCCCGGATTATTTTTCCGGATCGAGACGCCGTCTCTTTTGGCGCAATGGCGTTTACAGCCTTTGTGCCTATGCACGTTGCCGTGCTTTCTTCGGTTAATAATGACGCTCTGGCAGAGTTGATTGTGGCCCTTTTGTTATTTTTACTCACCCGCCGTTTACTCTCTACCGGAATGGTTTCTATCAAGAATGACCTGCTGCTCGGTTTGCTGCTGGGGGCGGGGTTAATTACCAAAGCGACTGCCGTTTTAATTACGGTTCCCCTGGTTGCCGCGATGCTGTGGTTTAAGGCAAATAGGCCGGATGGTCGAAAAACAAAAATAGATTGGCCGGACTTACTCAAACACGCCGCAATTATCTACGGCCTGGCGTTGATTATCGGCGCGCCCTGGTTTATTCGCAATGCCGCGTTGTACGGCGGCTTTGATATCTACGGGCTGGGTCGACACGATGAAGTTGTCGTCGGCCAACTCCGCACCGCCGATTTTCTGGCGAAGGTTGGTGGGGCAACTTACATCGGCAACTTTATCACTACCACCTTTCATAGCTTTTGGGGGCAGTTCGGCTGGATGGCCGTGCCGATGGATGGTCGCACCTACCTCTTGTTGACGCTTTTAACAGTCATTGCGCTTGCGGGCCTGGGGGGATTTTGGATTTTGGATTTTGGATTTTGGATTTTGACTGCCGGTTTGGCGCGTTTTGGGGTTTTGAGGAAACCGGCCTCATTTCCGCCGGTCTGGCTGTTTCACCACTTATCAGTTGGGCAACGTCAGGCAGTGGGGTTGGTGGCTTTGGCCGTCCTCCTGATGGCTTTGGGCTATGTTGGATATAACCTAACTTTTGTCCAGTTCCAGGGACGGTATCTCTTCCCCAGCTTAATCCCTCTGGCCCTCTTTTTCTCATTGGGGTTGGAGGAAGCCCTAAATCGGCGTTGGGCCTGGCAGTTGGCCGGCGGCCTGACTCTGGCCCTGGCGTGGGTAGCTGTCGACTCCGGGTTAAGCGGCAGCCTGGATAAATGGGCGGTGTTAATTATTGGTTTAGCTTTGGGGTTGGTTGCCGGTCGTTTCTTGATAGCGCATCGTTGGTCTAAATTGACTCCCTGGCTGCTGGTCGCTTGTTACATTAGCTTAGGTTTGCTTACTTTGGCCGGACCTTTTTGGTTTATTGTGCCTTATTTGTAACGGAAAAATAAGTTGGCGCATATGTTCCGCACTCAAGGCAATGTAAACTGGTCTTTTACAACAAGCATCTTGGTGAATGAAACACTGTAT
>JAJRVO010000707.1 GCA_024277275.1 Chloroflexota bacterium | reverse complement strand
TTCAACCCGGTTGGTTTTCAACCCGGTTGGTTTTCAAACCGGTTGGTTTTCAACCGCACTTTCCGGTGTCAGTCCAGAATTTCAATTCAGGGCGATGCCTGTCATTCCTCACTTATTACTTTGCTTTAATCTCTAATTCAGACAGGATGAGTTGATCCTCCATCAGGTTAGTCAACAAACGCTCTCCTGTTAAAGCATTGTATATCCCTAAATGAATATGGTATTTGCCCGGAGGCGTATCTTTGGGGATGGTTAACCGATGGATATCCTGAACAATATCGCCGGTGTGCCAGGTAGAGGTGGGGCTCATACCGTGTAAAGGCGGGCCGTCGTGTTGGGTCTGCAAACTGGGCGTTGAGGAGTGGTCAGAGCCAATAAGATGGGTGAAAACAGTGTGGTCTGCGCCAACATCGTTTAAGGCTTGCCACTGTAAAACCACGCATACGCTGTCGCCCGGCTGCAGGTTAGTTAGCGAATTTGAGGTTGAGGTCATAGCAAACCCTTGCAGCATAATCTTATCGCCAAAGACAGTGCCGCTTTCTGTGATGTCAGGCAACGGTGATGGAACCGCATACAGACCAACGTTAGGCTCTCCCGTAGGTAGATAAAATTCTCTGATAGGGATCAGTTGGGGAAATTGCGGTTTTATCAATACGCTGTGGGCTACGGTTGTTAAAATAAGGTGACAGCCGGGCTGGTGGACATAATTTTCTATCTGCCCAATGCTATAGCCGTCAATGTTTTGCCAGGTTTGTTCAGGCATTTCGGACAGGTCGGCATGACGTTGGGCCGGGTCGTATTGAGTGTAGAACAAAAGATAGATTGATGTTGAAAGGCTGTCAGACGGAATGATAACTTTATCATACTGGCCCTTTAGCGATTCCAAGAGTTGTATAGGTTCTTTTCGACCATCCTTAGCCCCATATATTGGATATTCGTAAAACAAATCATTGTGCATCACATAGAGGTTACGTAATATCCCAATGCTTGCGGAAACTATCAAAATTGTCGATATCGAGCGGAGAATGGGTTGGGGCGCTAATCCCAACCGTAATTGGAGCCAGCCATTTTTGGCAATCAAAACCAGACCGGCCATCCCTGCGCCGGCCAGGGTATGGGGGACAGGGATAGCTGCTAACCACAATGTTGGCCAGGGACTATTTGAATGTAAATTAACCCCTATTGGCGACACAATTAACCAAAATAAAATGAACCAGCCCTCTTTCTTTTTGGAAAAGAGAACTATAACAATGCCAAAGATAATGAGCGCTAATTCAATCCAGGATAATAAACCAACACTTTTTAGATGCGCTATATAAATTGGGAGCGTGTTATCTGCGTATTGTGATAGAATGAAAAAATTGGGTGAAAAGTAAGAAAAATAGTTGCGGATAAGATGGATTGCTATGTTCAAGTAACTCGATTGCCCACCTTCAAACACAATATTAAAACGTTGCATCCCCTCTGATGTGAACGAAAAAAGATAAACAGGCAAAGCAAAAACAATAAACAGCCCCAAAGCAATCAGGGTAAATTTCTTTAATTGATAGAGTCTACGCCAGTAAAAAATTACAAAGCCGGCCATCAGAATGGGTAAAAAGGCTTTAATGGGGGCATAACCATACAGCGATATTCCACCTGCAATACCGGACCCAATTAGAGTATAAGGTCGACGCAAACCCCTATAGGCTAACGCAATGGTCAGTACAGGCCCCAACGCAAGCAAATTCCATTCTGTGCCGGTTCGGCTTGCTAAGATGTGCCAGGGTGAGATGGCTAGTAAAAATGAACCTACAAAAGCCGCAGTTTGACCAAAGGGCCGGCGAGTGATTTGATAGGTCAAAGCAACCGCAAATACGCCAATAAAAGCGGAAGCCAGGCGGGCGCTAAAGACAGAAAGCCCAAAGATGGCCATAAAGGGAACGCTTAAATAACTGTAGAGGGCGGGCGTATAATCCTCAAAACCGCGCAAAAATAGTGGAAAACGCACCCCAAACGAGTCTGCCCCTGTTCGCAAGATTGAGTAGGAATCATACCCCCTCATTGCTTCATCAGGAATTATGCCATAAGGAATATCGCCTAACCGATAAATCCTTAAATAGGTCGATAATAGAACTATTGCCGTTATTAGAATCAGGCTTTTAAAACGTCTGTTGTTCATTCTTTCTAGCCACAACAAACAGCGACATACCGATAGGTAGATTAACGTGGGGAATAATTTGCGACTCTAACTGGAACACCCACCGTAGAACGCTATTTACAGGCCGCGAGGGCAAGAATACATCGGAGTGGGGCATATCATTGCCGCCTTTTGGCAGCCAGTTGGTCATCAATCTGTACGGCGCAACCAGAGGGAAGAGCAGGCTATTGGCAAAGGACATTTTTTGGATGGTAAAGCCGTGTCGAGTCAGTTGCGATTGTAAATCTTTGGGGGTATATCTGCGAACGGTGTTGATAGCCAGATCGTGTTCTCCCCTCAACCATTCAAGAGCGGGCAAATTCATTATCAGGATGCCGCTCGGTTTTAACACCCTATGGAACTCTGCCATAGCCAGATTATCGTCTGGCACCATATAGATTACATCAATTGAGGTTAACAAATCAGAACTGTCTGAGGGTAAGGGTATCTGCGTAACCGACGCCTGTGTCAGATACCCATCTAATCCACGGCGTTGGCTGAATTGAAGGGCAAAGCCGGACAAATCTATAGCCCTTACCCGGCCAAATTGTCTTAACCCTTTGGCAACGGCTCCCGTTCCGCAGCCGGCATCAAGTATAGACCAGGCCGGTTCTCCCTGACTCTTGTGAAGGCGGGTCAACGTAGAAAAGATGAGCCGGTGGATGCCTACATACCACCAATGCTCATCTTCAACCTGATACATCATTTCATATTCGCGTGCATTCATTGGGAGTTGCTCTTGGGGTTACTTTGTTTCCAAAATCCAGTTTGAGAACAAGGTAAAAATAGTTATTCTGCCGGATTTGGTTTCGGCGCGCCTTCGATGTTTGTGTTTTTCTGCAAATGTTCTTTCCTGATGACCAACCGAACCCACAATTTGCTCAAATCTATGGCTACCCGGAACAAGCGTCGAAAATTAAAAAACTGCGATTTGCCGTAAGCCCGGTGATAGTGATGGACCGGAACCTCGGTGATTTTAAAGTTGTTGTCTCCAATCTTTTTCATCATCTCGACACAGATCACCCCCGTATCAGATTCTAAATGCACCTTGTCAAAAATTGAGCGACGCATAACCCTAAAATCACAGTCGGGATCGCTCAACTTGAGGCTGAACGCTATACGGACAAAATGCTGATAAATTGTGCCGATGATAATCCTGTGTAGAGGATCGTTGCGGGTAATTTTGTACCCGTTAACCATATCCACCTCAGGCGTGAGAGCCTCCATTAACACGGTTAGTTCACGCGGATCATATTGAGCGTCGCCATCGGTATAGAAAATCAAATCTTTACCGGCATTGCTAAAACCGCTTCTTAGCGCGCCGCCGTATCCTTTGTTGCTGGCGTGGGTGACAATCCGCACACAATCGTATTGGCGTTCCAACTCGGCCAGCATCTCGCCGGTGTGGTCCTGGCTGGCGTCATTGATAACTATCACCTCGTAGTCGTCGGTTAACTCGCGCAGCGTGAGAATGGCCGCCATAACCATACTGGGGATTGTGCCGGCATCGTTATAAGCCGGAAAAAATACAGAAATACCGGGACGTTTCATTCATTTTTACCTTTGCTGAACCAGCGTCTTAGGCTTTCACAGCGTCAATTTTGTGACGATATGTTTACGGCGAGCGAGTCATTCGTCATTTGTCATTTGCAAATGACCAGTGACCAATGACAAAGGACCAAAACCATTAGATGTTGTCAGATAGACCAGGCGATGATACAATCACTGGCGCAAGAAGGCAAATTTTCTGTAAAGGACGCATTGATGAAAATTGTTGTTCTCAACCACGCCGAAGTGACAGAACTGTTGCCAATGGAAGCGTGTATCCCCATAATGGCTCAAGCTTTAACCGCTTTGGCCAATGAGCAAGTACACCAACCCCTGCGAATGGTTGTTCAACCGCCCAATGCGGCCGGGGTGATGGCCTTGATGCCCGCTTATATGTCCGGCGAACAAGCCGCTTACGGCTTGAAGGCAGTCTGTGTTTTTCATAAAAATCCAACGTTGGGCAAAGATGCTCACCAAGGTTCGGTTATGCTTTTTAGCGCCGAGACTGGAGAATTGCTGGCCCTGATGAACGCCTCGGCTATTACCGCCATTCGCGCGGCGGCTGTTTCCGGGGTGGCAACCCAACTGCTGGCCCGTGAAGAGGCCGGTGATGTGGCTATCATCGGCTCTGGGGTGCAGGCCCGTTCACACTTGGCGGCGATGGCTGCTGTTCGACCCCTCAAGCGTATTCGCGTAGCCAGTCGAACTATAGAAAATGCCCGGAAATTTGCAACAGAAATGACCTCTCGGTACAATTTCCCCATTGAGCCGGTTGAGGGTGTAGAAGCGGCTGTAAAAGACGCTGATTTAATTGTAACCACCACCACTGCCGCCGAACCCATTTTGCAACGGAAGTGGATTGCTCCGGGGGCGCACCTCAACGTGGTGGGATCAAGCATCCCCACTACCCGCGAGGTTGATACCGCCACAATGGCTGCGGCCTGCCTGTTTGTTGACCGGCGCGAGTCGACCCTTAACGAGGCCGGTGATTACCTTTTTGCTATGCGCGCAGGGGCAATCGGCCCGGAACACATTCGGGCCGAAATTGGCGAACTGCTGATTGGGGCCAGGCCGGGTCGAACTACGGCGGACGAAATCACCCTCTTCAAATCGCTGGGGCTGGCCGTGGAGGATTTGGCTGCGGCTGAATACGTGTACCGGCAGGCGCAGGAAAAGCAGATTGGTACGTGGGTAGAGTTTTAAAATGAGCGATTCAACCCAAAATTTGTCTCCAGATAATCCTCCCGACCAAAGACGAATCGGATCGTTGATTCTGATGGGTTTGGGGGCGATTGTTTTGCTGGCGTTGGTTGGCTGGCTGTCGATGGATTTGCTGGCCTCCAGTTGGGGCACGGTGACTGTGCCAAATAGTCTGGCCGGTTTGCCCTTATCAAGGCGGACAACCGGAGAAGCAGCCCTGGCCGAGATTGAACAGATGCACGGCAAGGAGTTTGTAATAATCGGCGGCGTGGTGGCTCACTATGGCGGCGATGCAGCGACGCTGTGGGTTTCCAGTACATGGCTGCCTTTTATGGCCGCCCTGCAAGTGAGTTTGATGGAAGAGCGCATCGCCGAGGGGCGTTCTCCGTTTACCCCTCTTGGCGTTGACCAGGTGCAGGGTGTCACCGTTTACGCCTTGAGCGGGATGGGGCAGATGCACTACTATTTTCAACTTGACCGGCGGGTAATCTGGCTGGCCGTTGCGGCTGAACGTGCCGACCAGAGTTTGAAAGAGCTTATTAACACGTTGCGGTAACTTTGGAAAAGAAAAAATGGAACACAAAGAACGCCAAGAAAACACAAAGTTCACTGAGAATCTCTGTGTTCTCTGTGAATTCTTTGTGTTCTTTGTGTTAAAATCTCCACAACTCTCGCGTATCCGGCGCTCGGCATTGGGCAAAATAAAAAAAAACCAAATTTTAGCTGCAATTTTGGTCGTTGCGTTCATATTATCGGCCTGTGGATCTGAACCGGAAGCCACAAGAACCCCAATCCCCACATCGACTCCTAATGCGCCACGCAACGAAAATGTTGACGCCTTGAATGCAGCCCAGGCGGCCCTGGATGATCAGGATTTTGGCTTTGCCCCGCTCTTGCTGGAAGATGATACCAAGATTGTGCTTGAAAGCGAGGCAGGCACGGAGATAGCTCGTTTAAGCTATCTCCAACAGCCTGCCGATCCGTCTGCCTGGTCTACCGTGGATAGCTTTGTCTCCGCTTATGCGGTTAGAGAGTTTATGATGGACCTGTCACAAGTGGGGCGAGTGGCTTTAGGACATTTGAGCCTGTCGGCCTCAATAGGCAATAGCTCGGACGACGTCGAACATATCGCCGCCTGGGTTACTTTTCTTGACGGTAGCCGGGCCATTATTGATTTGACCCCCCTGGCGACCAACTTTGCCTCGCGGCACATCCCCGACAGGATGATGCTTGCCCCCACCGAAATTGACAACCTTTTTGCCGACCGGCGCACCGGAGTCAACCTGGATCGATTGCAGCCGATGACCGTGGTCGAACAGGATGGCGAGCTTTACTACCTGCTGGCTAAGGCGCTGGTTTCTTTCGATCGTTATTTTTTTTCGCTGCACATTTATCCGGTTGAACCGGCCAACCCTATGGTCCCCTTAAATATTCGCCCCGGCGCAACCGCCAACGTAGAAATAAATCGGGCCGAGTTCGAGGAACTGCAAGCGTTGCTGCTTGACGCCGGCCCTACCGCATTTAACGGTCAACCCCAGTTGTTGATTCGCCGAGGTAGCGCCGACGAGGCTCTGAACGCCGTGCTGGATGAACAGCTTTATCTGCTGTGGCATCTCGTTGCCAAGTTTGAGCATGAACCCCCCGATCCCACCATCCCAACCTCTACCCCCACGGTCACGCCCACCCCCATCCCCACGGCGACTCCCTCGCCTACCCCGACGCCGAAAAAATTACCCTTGTTGACATCGTAACTATACACAGGCAAACATTTGTGCTTCTTCTTTCTTCTTATTTGGGCAAAATACGGAATATAAGCTATACTTGAATTAGTTTATAGGTGAGGTGTGCTTGCCCAATGCAACAATTGTCTTTTTTCCAAGATACTAAAACACATAAGAACTTAACCCGGAATTCATTTTCACACAATAGTGTCTGCCGTGAAGATGCTCGAATGGCGTTAGATGAAAGGTATTCTTATCTTTTAGAGGAAACCGATAAATTTAACCGTCAACTTGTTAGTTTTCAGGCCAATAAAACCGAAGTTTTGCATAGCTGGATGAAATATCGAGAAGGTTTTTCGGCCAGTTTGGTTGAGTTGTTACTAAAAGAATTGGAAGTTGAATCCGGTGACGTTATCCTTGATCCCTTTGCCGGTTCAGCCACAACATTGTTAGAAGCAAAAATGATGGGAATCGATGCTGTTGGCATTGAGCTTTTACCTCATTGCCATTTAGCCTGGGAAGCCAAATCGAGAGCCTTTGATTATGATTTAGATGAGTTGCGGTCCGTTCGAGGTTTGATAGAACAAACTATTCCCCCCGAAATCAACGCAAAATTTCAGCATTTGACTATCACCGAAACAGCTTTTCCTCCGCAGGCTGAAAAGGATTTGATGGCTTACACCTATTGGTTTGAAACACTGGATGTCAGCCAGAACACAAAATTATTGTGCAAACTGATTCTAACCAGTTTATTAGAGGAAATTAGTTATACCAGAAAAGACGGTCAATATTTACGTTGGGATAGCCGGGCAGACAAAATTCGCAATAATAATGAGAAACGAATTGCTCAAGGTAAGAAACCTATTAGCGGTATAAATAAAGGCGTTTTGCCTGATGTTAAGCAAATTCTGCTTGAGGCGCTCAATAGAATTATTATACATACAGCTAAACTCCAGAGAGACCCACCCCCGTCAAGCCGCCAAAATCTGATTGAGGGTAATATCCTTTACACTCTACCGACGATGCCAGCCAACCAATTTGCTGCTGTTGTCACCTCACCGCCTTATGCAAACAGGTATGATTACACCCGTACTTATGCCCTTGAGTTGGCCTATTTAGGAGTAGATGATGAAATTTTTAATTTACGTCAGGACCAGCTCTCATGCACGGTAGAAAATAAGCCCAAAGTAAGCAAATTAGAAGCGCATTATCAAACTATTGGTCAACATAATCGGTACAAGCAAATATTGAACATCGTTCAGAGTAATGATGCCTTGGTTGAGATTAACACTGCTTTGTCAAAAAGAAATGAACGAGGAGACGTTAACAATCGGGGCATCCTGACTATGATTGACCAATATTTTACAGAATTGACTTTTGTTTTTGCGGAGTTATATCGAGTATGCCACAGTGGCGCCGGTGTGGTGTTTGTTAATGATAATGTCAGATACGCCGGTGAAGTAATTCCTGTTGACACATTAAGCACAAATTTAGCCGAACAGGTTGGATTTACACCTCACAAAATTTATGTTTTGCCTCAGCGTAAAGGCAATAGTAGTCAACAAATGGGCAAATTTGGCCGTGAGGCGCTCCGCAAGAGTATCACAATTTGGAAAAAATTATAATTGAGTTGAAAGTTATGGCTGCCAGTAAAAAACGAAGTTTGTCCGTAGACCAACTGGCAAAAAGTGAGTTCTTTCACCAAAAACTTCACGAGTGGGAGTTAATGGAGGTTGCCCAACGGATTGACCAAATCAAAGGCGAAACGTTAAATTGGGATAAAACAACTCTTGAGATTTCTGGAAAAGCGTGGGATAAGATAATTCACCGAGGCATTAAGCCGGTTATTGTCTTTGCTCATCCAGATGTTTTGACAAGTGTCTCCCGTTCAATGAGTTACTAC
>JAJRVO010000706.1 GCA_024277275.1 Chloroflexota bacterium | reverse complement strand
CCAACTGCTCCACCAATTTTGATTGTTTGCTCTCATTGTCGCGCCCCTTTGTGATTTTGCGTGACTAAAGCATCCATATACTGGCAGATATGTCAAATCGTTTGTTTATTCGGTTTTCAAGGTGCGAAATTTAGGCTAAGGTGATTTCCAGTTATGAATATACCAGAGTTCTGATAATAGTAATTGGTAATTGGTTATTAGTTATTGGATTGACGCTTGAAATTACCAATTACCAATTACAGAACTCGGTTGCTTAATCAGCTTGGTATATTCTTTTTCAGAAATCACCTAACCTACCTGGCTAGTACACGGCGGCGTAAATCCTTCGGTAGTTTATGGAGTGAAAAAGTGCACTTTTTCACTCCATAAACTAAGTAACGCGCTGCTTGTAACTACCGAAAGACTTCCGCCAAGCTGTACTAGTTTGGACACCAGGCAACTTTATATCTCAAGCTGAAGGATAGTATCGGCAATGGCCTGGCCCAGGATAAGCCCGTGAGGCGTAACGGAGTTGCTCAAATCTCTGGGAACGCGGAAGAGGGGTTTGGTTTCAAGGTGTAGGGCGGGAATGCCCCGCTTGCCGGCCTCGGTTAATGAGGTGGTTTTGGTGGCCGGTAACTGTAGATGGCCTTCAATCTCTGTTCCGTCCGGCTGCAAGATGAGGGCGTTGCTGTTACCGACCACGGTTTGCAGACCCAGTGTGTAGCCATAATCCAGAGCCGAGGCCAGCATCCGGCCAACATAAACGGTGCGAGTTAGCGAGTTTTTGCCGGCGCTGAGTTCCAGGTCTAAGCGACGCCTGCCGCTACTGGCGTGGCACTCAAAAAGCAGTTTCATCTTGTCGCCGAAGATTTCCCGGCAGTAGGGGCTGTCTAAAACTTTGTTGGGGTCGTGGGTGGTGGCGTGGGCCATAATGACCAGTTTGCAGGGAATGTTTTGTTCTTTAAGCCGAGAGAAGGCCACCAGGGCAAACGAGGCTACGTTGTCATCCCCTTTGCGGGTTTTGATATTGCCATTTTTGTCCAGTCGCCGCTCACAGATTCGCCAAACGCCGATGGGGGTTTGGTGGGGTACGCCCAGCACAACCTTAAAAGGGGGCCGGCCGTGCTGCAAAACAATCAGTTGGTCCTTGTCTATTAGCAACGCTTCCAGAGCCGGATGGGGCGTTTGCTCCGGGATGCGCCAGAGTTGGCCGTCGATCCGTTGTATATCCGTTTTAAACATTAGAGTCTATTTTCTTTCACGTGGCCTGTGGGTTTTTATCGCGTGTTTGAGAACTTCTCAGTTTTGCAGATTGATTTTGGTTCTTTGGGGTTTTCCGTGCATACCACAATATGTAGTGGCGATCCCTTGTGGTCGCCCAGAGCAGGCACAAGACCTGCCGCTACAGCACGGAATCTCCCAAGGAGTCAAAGAGTTTTGAAATGTTTACCAGCATTATCGGGACCTGGTTGCCGTGGGCCTTAATCTTTACATCGACCTATTTAACAGGGTTGTATGTTGGGAAACAATCCCGGACGGCAACTGTTGCCTGAACGTATCTTCTCAAAAATCCGGGGACATTGAGTTGCAATGGAAGGTTGTATCCGTTCTTTAAAATTGACAAACCAGAACGTATGTACTAATATTTCGACCAGTATCATCTGACCAATTATCTCGCCAAAAAGGACCAGAAAAATGAACAACCAGCAATCAAAAATCAGCAATGCGTTTCAAATTTTTATGAGCGAAGCGCCCCAACATGCCCAGGCATGGGGGGCGTTAGTGCAAGGACTCGCCGGCGCCAGCGCCCTGGACCAAAAAACCCAGGCGTTGGCCTATCTGGCCGTACTGGCTGCTTTGGGGCGTGAAAGCGGCGTTCCTTTTCATGTTGACGCGGCCAAGAAGGTAGGGGCATCGCGTGAAGAGGTAATTAGCGCCATCCTGGTCGGGCTGCCTGCCGCAGGTCATGGTGTTACCCAGGTTTTGCCAACGGCGGTTGCCACCTACGACGCAAAATGAAGTTCTACAATCCCCCTTAAATCTCTGCTGTTGTTACAACGTGGGTATTGGCGTCTACAGCGGATATATTGGGCAAGCCTTGCGCTGCGCATGCGCCTTGCTTGCCGGCTGTGCCAACAATGACATCAGCCGGTTCATTGAGACGGCGAAGCACGGTGATGACCGGCAATACCAGAGCCATTGTTATCCCGCCGACCACGTAGCCGGAGGCAATTGTTTGGGTTTGGGCCAGGCGACCCAGCCCCATCTGGCCGAATACGCTGCCGCCGCTGGAAATGAGCGAGTCGAACGAAATAACAGATGCTCGTTCCTGGGAGGGAATATTTTGGTGCATATAGGCTTGCCTGACCGGTCCCCAAACGCCCATTGTACCCATCACCACCAGGTAAAACGCTACCGCCAGCCAAAACGACCCGGCCAGCCCCACACCAATGGCGGCCACGGTTTGTATACAGGCGGCCCACAGCAGCAGCGTGGTCCGCTTGCCGCAATAGCGGGTGAACCACTCAACAAATGAGTTGCCGACTATTGTCGCTACCGAAATAAGAGCGGCAATGACGCCCGCTACCTAGGGCAAATTCCGGCCCAGCAAGTCCAGAAAATAAGGCTGCCAGGCATAAAAACCCCAAGCCATAAAGAGCGACTGAATAAAAGCGGCGACCATTAAAAGACGAACCGGCTGCTTTTGCCAGCCATAAGCAACGCTTTCTTGAGCAATTTTCCGCATCTCTGCGGGGAGCTTGGTTAATTTCATAGCGTGCGGGGTAAAGCCGAGGTCATGCATAGTAAAATGGGCTACGCCGTACACTGCCGCCAGCAGTCCGGCGCGGGCTATGAAAGGGATGGACAAGTTCATGCTGCCAAGCAAGCCACCCCCCACCGAGCCAATAAGCATCGCTACCCCGGATACCATAGAGCCGCGAGCAAAAACCTGGTCAAGTTGACCTGAATAGCCCGTTGCATTCAAGGCGTCAACCAGCCAGGCTTCCATTGCCCCTGAGTAAAAAGTATATCCCAAACCCAACACAACCGACATCAGGCAGAAGAGGAGTAACCCCCCGCCGGCATTTGCCACGCCAACGTAGCCCAGCGTACCCAGGAAGACAATGACCACACTGAGCAGAAACGAAGCGCGGCGTCCGCGGGTGTCGGCCAGTACGCCGGTGGGAATCTCAAACAGAGCCATACTGCCGGTGAAAACGGCGTTAGCGGTGAAAACTCCCATAATATCAAGTCACGCATCAAGCAAAAAAAGCGTGTTGACGCCCCAGATAACCGAAGTTGAAAGCGTATACAACCCGGCAATGACAAGATAATTACGGATAACAGTTTTTGACTGACTTGTCTCCAATGTTGTCCTCCTGAGCGGTCAACCCACTCCGGCTCGGTCAAATCAGCGCCCTGTTAATTAACTCAAGTTGCCACCTACGTATCTTGACCGGGGAAGTAGGGAGTAAGGTTTTTCCCTACTCCCTACTCCCTACTCCCTACTCCTTACTTCATACTTCCAGTCGTATCTGGCGGCCAATGGTTGGATATTTTGATGGTTTGTGGTCAAGGTGGCAACCTGGGTTAATTTTTCGATTTTTTTATTGACCAGAAAGAACTGAGGTAGAAGGAAAGATAATTCAAGTAATAACCGTTTCAAAATAATCATCAATGATAGCCGTCATTTGCCTGTCCTATGCCTATCGTGTGTCCCCGCCCCCGAAATCATACATTGCGATGGCGTATCTATCAACTCCAAATTCCAAAATGGATGGGAGTGGTTTTGAGCGTAACAGGTCGCCAATAACAAAATTTGGGATCCAAAAGCACACTGATAATAACCTGTTCTGTCTTTACACTAAAATGAGAATTGCTGATGGGGTCAACTTTAGCTTGACAAACGGATTATACTCCTTTAGAATAGGCGCAACCAGGCTAGGCCACTGTAAATTACTTTTTTCATCCGCCTGGTTTTTATACTGCCTCAGTTAATATCCGCTCACCACAACAACATACAATCAATACCGTGTTGTTCTCATTGCAAAAGTTAAACGTTATAAATAAGATGATCTCATTGAAGCGGTCAAGAACAACACCTTAGTGTGGCAAAGTTGTGAGGTTAGATTAACAACCTTTCTTCAAGAATTTATTGAAGTAAGAAGTAAGAAGCGGTCCACAATCCTCCTTCTTTCTGCGCCTTACTTCTTACCCCCTGCATAAAATTGGGAGCAAAAATGACTAATGTACATATGTCTGTGCGTAATGTCTCATTAGCTTTTGGCGGCACACAGGCGTTGAACGATGTCGGTTTTGACGTCTTCCAGGGCGAGATTTTGGCCATCATCGGCCCAAACGGGGCCGGTAAAACCTCTATGCTAAACTGTGTCACCGGCTTTTACCGGCCCAACACAGGCTCCATCACCTTTGAAGGACACGAGATTACCCGCACCCCGGCCCACAAGATTGCCGGGTTGGGCATTGCCCGCACCTTTCAAAACCTGGCCCTCTACACCGGCTTAAGCGTGCTGGATAACATTATGGCCGCCCGGCACATTCACATGCAATCCAGCATGTGGCAAAATATGCTTTACTGGGGACCGGCCCTGCGAGAAGAGTTGGCTCACCGCCGGCGGGTTGAAGAGATTATCGACTTCCTTGAAATTGAACACATCCGCAAAGCCATTGTTGGAGCCTTACCGCACGGGCTGCGCAAACGGGTGGAGCTTGGCCGGGCGCTGGCCCTGGAATCCCGCATCTTACTCCTTGACGAGCCAATGACGGGCATGAACCAGGAAGAAAAAGAGGATATGGCCCGCTTTGTGCTCGACATCCACGAACTCCAGAAAATGACCGTCGTATTGATTGAACACGATATGGGGCTGGTCATGGATATTGCCGACCGGATTGTTGTGCTTGACTTCGGAGTCAAAATTGCCGAAGGCACGCCGGACGAAATCAAAAACAACCCCGACGTTATCCGGGCTTATCTGGGGGAGGAGTACCAACCCGCTTGAAGGATTGGAAAATCTCCAATTGTGAATTGTGAACTCTGAATTGTGAATGGAATTTTCGACAGCTAAGAATAATTCACAATTGACAATTGACAATTCATAATTTTATTCTGCTTGCCAAATGGGCAACTTATTTAAGCTATCCCTTTTTCAACCAGGAGTATTGTATGCAACCACCAGAAACCCTGGCACAATTCTGGTTAGCCAATGTTCACAAATACAAAGGCAGCGATAAAATCGCCGTGCGCCAAAAAGACCTGGGCATCTGGCAAAACTTTACCTTGGACGACGAATACCAACAAGTGCGCGACTTTAGCCTGGGTCTGGTTGAACTTGGCCTTAAGCGGGGAGACCGGGTGGCTATTATTGGCGACAATGACCGCGAGTATCTGTGGGCGGGCACCGGCATTATGGCGGCCGGGGCCGTGGTGGTTGGCCTTTTTACCGATGTAACCCCCCGCGAGGTTGAGTACGTGGTCACGCACTCCGACGCTACCTTTGTTTTGGCCGGCGACCAGGAACAGTGCGACAAACTGCTGGACATCAAAGATAACCTGCCCAATGTTAAACGCGTTGTCTATTGGGACGACCGGGGCATGTGGTATTATGACGACCCCTGGCTCATGGGCTTCAAAGAGGTTCAGGCTATTGGCCGGAAAGCGACCCGTCAGGACGATTTTGAGGCCAGGATAGCCGCCGGCAAAGAGAGCGACACCGCCCTGTTCTGCTACACCTCCGGCACCACCGGATTGCCCAAAGGCGTAATGCTCAGCCACGCCAACTTTATTTACGAGGCTCAAGCCTTTGCCGATACCGCCCCCCGCCGCAGTACCGATAACTATGTCTCCTTTATCCCGCTGGCCTGGGTTGTCGGCGCGGCGCTGGATATTGCGCCTCACATAGTCGATGGAATCATCCTCAACTTTACCGAAAAGCCGGAAACCGTTCGCCAAAATATCCGTGAGATTGCTCCCGATTTTGTTCTCTACAACTCCCGGCTCTGGGAAGACCTGGTAGCCACTATCCGCGTGCGGATGCTGGATAGCAATTGGTTAAACAAACTGCTATATAACGCCTTTTTGCCTGTTGGCTACAAAGTGGCCGACTATCGATTTGAAAAGAAATCTGTTCCCCTAATCTGGCGTTTCCTCTACCAGCTTGGCAGGATTACCGTCTTTCAGCCGCTTCTTAGCCAGTTTGGTTTGCACAAAGCCAGGGACGTTTTTACTGCCGGCGCTGCCCTAAGCCCGGATGTTATCCGCTTTTTTCAAGCTTTTGGCCTGGCGTTAAGGCAAGCCTACGGCTCCACCGAACTGACCGGCGGGGCAGTGGCCCATTCTGTCGATGACTTGAAATTTGAGTCGTTGGGTAAACCGCTCATTGAGGCGGGGATGAAAATTTCGCCCGACGGGGAAATTCTGCTGACCGGGCCGGGCCTGTTTCAGGGCTACCACAAAAACCCGGAAGCAACCGAGGAGTCTATCTTTACCGATGAAGAGGGCGTGCAGTGGTTCAAAACCGGCGATGCGGGCCACATTGATGAAGACGGCCACCTCATCTACCTGGAGCGGGTGAAAGATTTAATTGAACTGGCCGGCGGCGATAAATACTCGCCTCAGTATATTGAGGGCCGCCTAAAGTTTAGCCCCTACGTTAGCCACGCCTTGACCCTTGGCGACAAAAGCCAGGATTACGTAACGGCCATCATCACCATTGATTTTGACAACGTTGGGCGCTGGGCCGAGAAAAACCGCATTGTCTACACCACCTACACCGACCTTTCCCAAAGGCCGGAAGTGTACGCCCTGATTCGGAAGGACGTGGAAGGAGTGAATCACACGCTGCCCGACTCGGGCCGGGTGCGGCGGTTTGTGCTGCTGCATAAAGAGTTCGACGCGGATGAAGGCGAAATGACCCGCACCCGCAAGCTGCGCCGGGGCTTTCTGACCGAGCGCTACGCGGACATCATCAGCTCCCTGCACTCCGACCAGAGCCAAATTCAGGTCAGCGCCATTGTTGAGTATCGCGACGGCCGGAAGGGAACTATTGATACTACCTTGCGCATTGAAACTTTGGACGAGGTTCAGAAATTTGGGGTGTTGGATTGACGTTTGGTAACAAAACGAGTAACGAGTAACGAGTAACGAGTAACAATAAATTACGCATTACTCGTTACTCGTTATGCATTGCGTTCTGAAGCCTCGCAGTGTCAATCCAACCTGAACCAAGCCAAACTTTGGAATAGGAGGTAATAGCCGTATGAATTGGGCGCTTGTGCCTCAACAATTTGCCACCGGCATTTTAAACGGCGGCATCCTGGCCCTGATTGCTTTGGGGATTGTGTTGATTTTTAAATCGTCAGAGGTTTTTAACTTTGCCCAGGGACACATGTTGCTGCTGGGCGCGTATGTAACGTGGTGGTTTTCCGGGGCCAATCAAGACGGAACGGAATGGGTAAGCTGGCATCCGATTATCGCCCTTTTGATAGCCCTGGTTGTGGCTGTGCTGGTCGGTTTCCTGGTCGAACGTTTGGCCTTACGCCCGATGAGCGGCCAGCCCTTGTTATCTATTGTGTTGATGACCCTGGGGCTGGCTTTGTTTTTAGAAGGCGTGGTCAGCATTCTTTTTGGCACCCAGCCGTCGGCCTACTTCCCCACTCCCTTCCCGCCCAGCGACGTAATGAAAATCCCCTTTCCGGGCGCGTTTAACGATGTCGTCATTTTAAAGAAAACGTTGGTGATGTCTTTTGGGGTGGCTATGCTGGCCGCAGTCGCCTTTGCCTTTTTCTTTAACTACACCAATACCGGGCTGTCTATGCGGGCCACGGCTGAGGACCACGAACTGGCCCGCAGTATGGGCCTTAATGTACCCCGCATTTTTGGGTTATCGTGGGCCATTGCCGGGGTTATTGCCACGGCCGGCGGGGTCTTGTTGGCGATGTCGGTGGGGGCCAGTCTGAATTTATCGACGGTGGTGCTGGTGGCTTTTCCGGTTATTTTGTTGGGCGGCCTGGATTCCTTTCCGGGGGCCATTGTCGGCGGCTTGTCCGTGGGTCTGGTGCAGGAACTGGTCAAGGCGTCCAGCTTTATCGAGGTCAGAAACTCGGCGGATATTGCCCCTTATATATTGTTGCTGATTATCCTTGTCATCCGGCCCGAGGGACTCTTTGGGCAAAAACGTATCGAGAGGATTTAACCACCGGGCTGTACTTGCTAAGATGCTGAGTATGTTCGGTGATTAGTAAATGGTAAATGGTAAATAGTAATTAGGGCTGACGCGAATAATTACTAATTACTGTTTACCCGCAGTAAAACGCTGTCTTTGGCTCAAGGCAGGTAGTTACGAAAGGATTTGGTTTATGGCAGTTCTTCGACCCGCAGGCGATTTTGACATCAGCTACCAGCAGGATATGAGCCTTATCCGCCAGCGATGGCAGTGGGTGTTGTTATTGCTGACTATTGGCGTGGTGGCCTCGGCTCCTTATTGGGCCAACGCCTATATTATCGGCGCTTTTAATGAACTGGCTTACACTGTTATTGCCGTGCAGGGCTTGAGTATTTTAACCGGCTATACCGGGCAAATCTCGCTGGGGCAGGCCGCTTTTATGCTGGTCGGCGGTTATATCTCGGCCTTGTTGGCTACCCACCTGGGGCTGTCGTTTTTTATCAGCGTGCCTTTGGCCGCGCTGGGAACGGGTCTGGTGGGGATACTTTTTGGCCTGCCTTCGCTGCGAGTCAAAGGCTTTTATTTGGCAATGGCGACTCTGGCCGCCCAGTTTATTATCCCCTTGCTCACTCGCCATACTTTCCACAATTACCTGGGGGGGACACAGGGGCGCATCGCCGTCCCCCCGCCCCAAATTGGCGGCTTTGTTTTTACCGAATCGGTCGATTACCTGTACCTCTCGCTGGGCGTTTTGATCATTATGACCATCTTTACCTTTAACATCACCCGCACCCGTCTGGGACGGGCCTTCGTCGCCATCCGCGATAACGACCTGGCCGCCGAGTTGCTGGGCGTTAATTTGTTTGGCTACAAGCTGCGAGCCTTTTTTCTGGCCGCCGTGTATGCCGGCGTGGCCGGAGCGTTAAAGGCCCACCTCCAGCGAGAAATCGGTACCGAATTGGGTTACGGGCTAAACGAGTCGATCTTTTTTTTAGCGATGCTGGTGATCGGCGGGTTGGGTACAAACCTGGGGGCGTATTTAGGGGCTACAACCGTTATCTTGTTAGAGGATTCTGCCAACTGGGTCGGCGCTCTGCTGGCCGTGGCTTTTCCGGGTCGGGCCAGTGATTTGTTGACCTCGTTCAGGCCGATCTTTTTTGGCCTGGTGCTGATGCTGTTTCTTATCTTTGAGCCGCGCGGCCTGGCTCACCGCTGGATGTTGATAAAAGCCGCCTGGCGATTGCGGCCTTTCTCGCGGTAGTGTCTTAACAGTTGATTCTTTGCTCGTTGGGTAAGAAAATTTTGTATAACCGGGGAGTATGGAGTAGGAAGTATGGAGTAAGAATTTTCCCCCTACTTTCTACTCCGTACTTCTTACTCCCGCCTCCTTTTTGATTCTGGCTTGTCCGGGTTAGAGATTTTTAGGTTAAAGCGGCGATTTCTCAATATTCTGGAGCAAGAATTGGGGCGAGGGTTAATTGGTCAACGGATGGCGAACGGATTAGCGGATAAATATGCGGCGCTTATCCGCTAATCCGCTACTTAATCCGCTTAGGAATCGGGATTAAATAACTGTCTCATTTCAGAGCGCAGTAAATGGTAATTAGTAATTAGGGATTGGCTTAATAACCAATTACCATTTACCAATTACAACGTTGAGGGACAGTTATTTAATTCTCATTACTTACCTGTTTGGCGCTCTCTCCCGGTTTATTGAGATGATACCCAAAGCGCCGGTTAAAGCCATCCGGCGATTGCGCTCCTTTTTGCCGGTAGGTTACTTTGTGTAGGGGCGTTACATAGCATCGCGGGGAATTTGTGCAAGGCTTGGCGGTAATAATTTATGGCCTGCATGTAGATACGAAATTTTATGGTCTACCGATAGGTCTAAACATGAGAGTTTATAGGAGTTTAATGAGTTAGGTGGGTTGGGTGAGTTAAAAGGACGCAATGCCGCACTTAACGCCGGTTATCAGCCCAAGTTCCCCAATTTATTTTTACCGGGGATAGCTAACAACTCATTAAACTCACTAAACT
>JAJRVO010000705.1 GCA_024277275.1 Chloroflexota bacterium | reverse complement strand
GGTTTAGCTTTAACCAGGTCGTCCATATTAGAGATGTTGTTCCGCATCAAGAAGTTTTGAGTAATAAGAACAGGTTCTACCAACAAATATTTATCTACTTTCTCACCGGCTGCCAGCGCCGCGGCAACGCGAACAGCCAGTCGCCCGATACAGTAGGAGTCGGTGGCAACGGTGGCTGCCCACGGGCTGCCCGGTTTGGTCATCATCTGAATGTCTTCGTCATTAATGTCAACCGAATAGACCTTAACCCGGTCAGTTGCGCCGGCTTGGGTTACGGCTTCTACCGCGCCTATGGCAAACTCATCCCATATGGCCATAATAGCGTTGATGTTGGCATATTCCTTAAGGATTGCTTCGACCTGAGGCCGGGTGTCGGCGGCGGTGTTATCCGTTACAGCGCCAATTCGGGTTGCTTCATTTAGGTTAGCGTAGCGCCATTTAAAGTCTTGCCAGGCTCGGTTACGCTTGGCTGCGGGCGTGTAGCTGATATCGCCAACAAAGGCAACATTGGCGTTACCGCCATAGTCGGTAGCCAGTTTTTTAGAGAGCATAAACCCAATAAGCATGTCATCCTGCTCAATTTCCGGCACGGCGGGGTTGTCAACAACCAGGTCAATAGTCAAGACCTTAATTCCAGCCTCCAGAGCGGCTTCAATAGCCGGTTGCAGCAAATCGGCGTCTCCAATGTTAAGAATGATGGCGTCAACGTGTTGCTCAATAACGTCTTGGACCATATCAACCATTTTGGCAAAATCCCCGCGCGCATTATGTTCTATCAGTTCTATGTCCAGTTCATTGGCCATAGCCTGCGCCCCGGTTATGAGACGCTCTAAAAATCCGCCTTCACCCATGCCGCGTATTAACGCTACCCGTGGTTTTTGGAGTGGATTGGCAAAAATAGCCGGAATCTCGCTGTCAGAATGACTTGCTGTCTCTTCGGCTGTTTTAAGAACCTCGTTAATCAACATTGGTTTCCTGGTTCCATAAAACGGCAGAGCGTATTCAAATTGACCCTTGTCCAGCATATCTTCGGTTTTAAGGCCGGTCATGTCCGCCATAGCCTGATTCCAGGCAATCAGTTTTCCTGCTGTATCAATAGCAAAGGTGGCGTCGGGTAAGAAATTGATGATATCCGCCGCTCGTTGCTCAGAATCTTTCAGTTCGGTAGTGCGTTTCTCAACCACTTGTTCCAGGTTGTCTACCAGGCGACGGCTCTCTACCACCGGAGAGGCCAGGCCGGTAAGAGCCTTGTAGATTTCCATTTCTTGCTTGCTGAACTCGCGCGGTTCATTCCAACTAAAGTTAAGAATCCCCACCCAGCGCCCGGCCTGGGCCAGAGGGATAATAACCAGGGCGCGGGCGCCGGCCTGGGCCATCACGTTTCTGGTAGCTTCGTCTACTCGTTTGTCTGTGGAGATGTCGGTGATGAATAGCGGCTCATTTTGGCTGGCCGCCCACAGGGCGGCAAAGGGAAAATCAGGTAGATAGTAGCGTGTCCCCAGTGGTATAAGCGACTTGCCTTTTTGCTGCCAGGTAGCAACTATCTCGGTCCACTCCGGCTCACCGGTTTCGGCCAGATCAACGTACATCAGATTCACATTAGATGCTTTGGCGTCCATAGCAGGTTGGGCCAGAACCTTAAGCAGCGTGTCTTTATCGCGAACCGTATTCAACTCCCGGCTTATTTGCCCTATTGCTTCAGCCCTTGCCAGCGCAATTTCCAACTCGGTAATTCGTGTTTGTACTTCTTTTTTCTCCATATGTATGTTCCCTCCCGTTGTTTCTGTGAATTAATTTGTTTGTGCTTTATCCAGCTTGAAACTCAGGCTGCTCAGGGCAACAATTAACCCCGTCTGCAAATCGCTCAGGGTTTTAAGCCCGCTCCAATCAATGCCCAAATCCACAATGGTTTCCGCTACCGCGTCGGAGATGCCGGTGATGATGGTTTGCGCCCCTTTCAATCGAGCCGCTTGAATTGTTTTGTCCAGGCGTCCGGCTACGCCGCTGTCTACAATGGCCACGCCGGTGATGTCAAGGATGACTATTTTGGCGCGATGTTTTCTGATGCCGGCCAGCAGGGTGCGCATAATATCTTTGGCTCGCATAGAGTCGATGCTGCCAATGAGAGGCATCACAATAATGCGATCCATAATGGGGATGACGGGCGTAGAAAGTTCTTGGATAGCATGTTGTTGCGCTTCTATAATTTCTAATTGTAGACGGTCGCGATCTTTTAGACTCTTGCGTAGCTCTGCCGTTCGTTCTTCAACTATTTGTTCCAGATTGTCCACTAAACGGGCGCGTTCTACAAGCACGGCCAGGGAGCTGGCTAACGTATTCAATAGTCGCAAATCATCGTTTGTAAAAGCGTTGAGTTGAACGCTCTCGATGTTTATAATACCAATAACCTGCGCGTCAATGATTAGAGGAACGCATAGTTCAGAACGGGTTTCAACGTCTACCTTGTCAAAGTTTATGCAACGGGAATCCAGACTCATATCCGGCACCAAAGCGGGTTCGCTGCGCTGAACTACCCAGCCAACAAGTCCTGTGCCAACCGAAATGCGCTCGTGCCCAACCACGCCCGGAGGATAACCAACGCCGGCGTCCAGGCGTAACGTATTGCTTTCTTTATCCAAAAGCATAAGCGCTACCAGGGCGTTGTCAAACTCAGCGGCCAGAGTTTCGGCGGCAGCTTGCAAGGTCTCCTCCAATCTTACCCCGAAGGCAGCGGCCAGGCCCACATCGTGAAGCAACTGAACTTCACGCATCCGGCGTTGGGTTTCTTCAAACAGTTGAGCGTTATGCAGGGCAATGGCTATCTGACTGGCAATGGCGGTCAGCAGGTTCCGGTCATGTTCGTTGTATATCTGGGAGGGGGTGTAACTCTGGATGCTAAGCGCGCCCAGCGCTCTATCGCCAATGATTAAAGGCACTCCCAACCAGCATAGCGCAGGTTTCCCCACCATTTCCAGTCCCCTTTCCTCATGCCACTCAGCCATATTCTCACGGATGAGCAAACTGGTGCGGTTGCGGACAACGTATCCGTTCATGCCGTGGCTGGCGGGAATAGAGATGATGTGCTTGTCGTCCGTCTCGGTGGTGTCAAAAGGAAAAGAGATTTCGTCTTTTTCCGCGTTGTAAAGGCCGATGGCAAAGTTGGTAGTGTCTACCAAACCGGCGGCCCCCCGGTAAGCTTCGCCCAGTACCTGCTCTACGTTGAGGCGGGCGGTTAAAGCCTGACCCAGTTTGTTAAGCACGGTCTGTTCTTTGGCTCGGACACGGGCCTTTTCGGCCAGTCGCCGGTTTTCTACAGCCGGCGCAACCAGGTCGATAAAAGCATGATAGATTTCCGCTTCTTGCCGGCTGAACTGGTGTGGTTCTTTCCAACTGAAGGCGAGTATCCCTATCCACCGTTTGGCTTGAACCAAAGGAATAATGGCCGCAGCCCGGATATTCATTTGCTCCATTAATACCCTGACTTCTTCATCGACTCGCTCATCTGTAGCGACGTCGGCAATGAGTTGCGGTTTGCCTGCGCCGGCCATCCACAAGTTAGCCAGTGGATATTCAGACAGGGAGTAGCGTGTCCCTACCGGAGCGGCCAATGCGTTTTCCCGGCTCCAGGCGGCAATTACATTGAACCATTTTGGCGCAACAGCTTCGTTTAGATCGGTGTATATCAGGTTTGCCATAAAGGCCCCGGTTTCTTGGGCGGGTTGGGCCAGGGTTTGCAGCAGTTCTTCTTCGTCGCCGGCCTTGTTAAGACCAAGACTGATTTGATACAGTATCTCTGCCTTTGTCTGCGCTGTTTCTAATTCTGCAATTCGTGTTTGTAATTCGATCTTTGTTGTCATAATCTATCTCCAGGCTCTTGATTTGTATTGGGGGTCACTTTTTGAGATGATACTGTTATTTCAAAAGAATAAAAAATCGCGGCAGTATATTTATTGCCGCGATAGGCGCTACAACTCTATGTATGTGGATGACTGGTTCAGTTAACCTGGCAAAAATCATGTAATCGATTTAACACCGTTGTTGAATTTGAGAGGATTTGCCAGTTTATAGCGATTTCATATTCTTCGTCTTGCGCAGGCGTAGCGTCGGCGTTTAGTTCAAGAGTCGTTACAGCATCTTCTTCACCTTGCCGGGGCGTAGCATCGGCGTCTAGTTTGAGCGGAACCAAAATATGAATTCGATCTGCTTTTTCGTTTGAATTAAGCCCATTGGTTTTGCCGGACGAAGATTGACGGTCGGCGAGAGCGTTTTTGTAAAAAGCCTGTTTAACACCCTGGGCGGCTGTGTCGATTTGTTGCCAGATGTCGTTGGGCGTTAAATGAGTAATAGTAATTGAAGAAACCAGGGCCAGGTACAGGTTTTCAATAACGGGGGTCAGGTATAGGTCATGATCTTTTTCTGATGTATTTTGGGCCACTAGCGTCTCTTGTTGGGCGTCTTGCTCTCTAACCAGGCCATTGCCAACCGCTTCTGTTGTTACCAGGTTGCCAAGCGACGCCGCCAGGTCGTCTTCTACTTTGCCGTTAAATACCAACGCTTGTCCAGAACCGTCTATCAAGATTGCGCTATGCGCTTTTGTTTGGAGACGTAAATTCTCTAAAATCGACTTTAAAGTTTCGGATAGGTTCCGATAACGTTCTAATTGTCGATGAAGGAGTTTGTCTACCAGTCGCAAAAAAGTAAGGGGTTTAAAGGGACGCAAGATGGGGTTAACATTTAACCGGCGCGCCGGCTCCCACAAAGGTTTATGGGCTTGTGGTAACATCAGGATAATGGGGATGCCGCGATCAATAAATTCTATGCTTTCTGCCAACTCTAAACTGTCAATGCCCGTAATCTCTGAGTCGATGATGATTAAATCAAAGGCTTTTTGATTTAATTCGTCAAAAGCTTGATGACCATTGGGTACAATCTGAATTTCGCAAGATTTGACCAAATGCGCCAGGCTACGTCGCAGCGGTGTGTCGATATTAGAATGTTTACACACTATTAGGATATGTTTCATAAAACTCTACTCAGTTGAGTTGTTAAACTGCAATTTTGTAATGTAGCGTCTTTGATTTTTGTATCGGCAAATTTGTCGATCTTTTCGCCAATTTATGGTTTGCGATTTAAGGTTGGTTAGAATGACCAATCATAAATCCAAAATCCAAAATCGCAAATCAG